>JBJDZF010000028.1:0-1620 GCA_051867855.1 Eubacteriales bacterium | reverse complement strand
CGGAATGACGGCGCACGCGGTAAAGGAGATAAACAACGGTGCACCTCTTAAGATCGTATTCTTTGAGGAGGGCTCTCCGTTCTCGCTCTACGGTCAGAGCATGATCAAGGGCAAGGAGACGAGAAAAGCGGTCAAAGAGGTTTTCGATTACCTTGTCAACGAGTATACCTATACGACAGTCGAGAAATTTTTCCCGGAAAAGATATACAAAGACAGGGACTACACGGTTGAAAATTATCCGTCCGATATCAAATATTCCGATATGAGCAACAATTCCATAGCGGAGAAGGACAGACTGCTCGATAAGTGGAAATATTGAGCGCCGGTAAAACTGTTAAAGGAGGAAGGCGGTTATGGACCGTGAAAACGAAAAGGTAAAGCTTCATGTGGAGCATCTGTACAAGGAATATGAGGGTGTGAAGGCTCTTGATGACGTTTCTTTCGACGTCATGGATGGAGAGTTTCTGTCTATCCTCGGTCCTTCCGGTTGCGGTAAGACCACCATTCTCCGTATCCTTATAGGGCTGTTGCAGCCGTCGGGCGGAAAGGTGATAAAGTCCGGCGAGGACATTACCTACGCCGCACCTGCCCGGCGCGGTATGGGGATCGTCTTTCAGAATTATGCTCTGTTCGAGAATATGTCCGTTCTCGAAAATGTGGAGTACGCAATGCGTATCCGCAAGGAAAACAAAAGCCGTGAGGCGCGTGCGGCACTTCGCAGGCGTGCGCTCGAGCTGATTGACCGGCTTGGACTTTCGGAGCATATTGACAAGCGTTCTTCCGAACTCTCCGGCGGTCAGCAGCAGAGAGTCGCGATTGCCCGTACTCTTATTACAAATCCCGACGTTATCCTGTTTGACGAGCCGATGTCGGCTCTGGATGTAGCCACAAGACTCGCACTGCGTCAGGTTATCAAGGATCTGCAGGCGCACTACGGAACCACTATGATATATATAACTCACGACCAGGAAGAGGCGTTTGCCATGTCCGACCGCATCATGGTCATGGACAAGGCACAGTTAGTGCAGATCGGTACTCCGCAGGAAATAATCAATGCTCCCGCAAACGACTATGTGCGCAACTTCGTTCTGCACAATCTCAAGCTGAAGATCGATTCGCTTGCCAAGTATGTGCAGCATTGAGGGGGTGTGTCTGTGGGAAATAGTGATGTAAATACGTCGCGCTCCGGTGCGGAGGATCGTCGTGTTTTCCGGGGAGGAAGAGCTTGCGGACGCGGCTCGGGCGTCGTCCAGATCCTGTTGATGGCGGTTTTTGTACTGCTTGTTATAATTCCCATTATTCGTATGTTTACGACCGTTACGCCGGAAAATATCCGGAATGTGTTTTCGTCCCGGATATTCCCGCGCGCTTTGAGAAATTCACTTGTTGCAACCTCCATTGCCACGGTAATTACAATACTGCTTGCGTATTTTGCGGCACTGTGTGTCGAGCGCTCCGCAATAAAATGCAAGGGACTTTGGGGTGTGCTGTTTGTTTTGCCCATGCTGATACCTTCCATATCAAACGGTATGGGGCTTATTATTCTGCTTGGAAACAACGGTATCCTGACACGGCTGTTCGGTCTGGATTCGGGTATTTACGGTCTGCGTGGGATAGTGT
>JBJDZF010000027.1:0-6975 GCA_051867855.1 Eubacteriales bacterium | reverse complement strand
GAAAGGAGAGAGGAATTATGGACAATAACGAGGGAATGTTCGGCGCGCAGGCAAGGCGCGTGACAATGCCGGTATGTGACAGGGTAAGCGCAACGGAAATATCGAACGACTACACTCTGCCGGATTATCAGTCGGAGATACGCAGAGTGCTTTATGTAGGAACATCGGTGCTTCCGCCTGCAAAATATGTGAGCACCGGCGGCGCGGAGTTTAACGGTACTGTGGACTATACCGTGCTTTACGTCGGGGGCGATGGGGAGCTGTATTCGGTACCCCTGTCGGCGGAATATGCGTTCACCGTGCCGATCGATGCCGACAGCAATTTCGATTTCAACGAGGGAGTGACTGCGTGCGCCGATCTTACGGTGGAGAATGTAACGGTCAGAGTAGGCGGTCCGAGAAAGCTGACGATCAAGTCCCGCATCAAATCACATGCACGGGCATACGCTACAATGCTTCTCGATGAGAAAGCGGGGGGCGAGGTAAATCCGCTTAGTATTCAGAGACTTGATGAGAACTGCGAGGTCTGCAGATTCATACGGGGAAGCGGAGAGATCCTCGAGATCAGCGAGGAGATAATTCCGGACGCGCCGGATACACGCGTAATAGGGGCGCAGGCAAAGGTATTTGTGAGCGATGCGTCGGCGACACAGGGCGGCGTTTCCTGCCGCGGAGAGGTGATACTTGATCTTCTGTGCACAACGGACGGCGAGGGCGGCAGCGTTTCCTCGGCGGTACGGCGTATTCCTTTTTCACATTCGGTTGAGCTTGACGACGTAAGTCCGGAATGCAAATGCTCCGCGACCGGATATGTCAGCGACATTTCGGTAAACGTGGAGGAGGGAAGGATCCTCTGTGATATCAGCGTTATCGTTGACGCGGAAGCGCAGAAAAAGGAAAGCTTTACATACACCCGAGACATCTATTCCACCGAAAAGAACTGTGAGTCGGCGTACCGCGATTACAGACTGCCTGTCAGCGGTATATGTCAGAACGGCAATTTTTCGATGAACGAAAGATTGTCAAAGACAAACCTCGGTATTCCGGAAAACGCCGAGATCATCGACGTGTTCGCCAGCGCCTCTGCCGACGATATCTCGGTCGCCGACACAAAGACGCTCGTAAACGGGCAGGGAAGATTCTCGCTTCTTCTCTGCGACGGCGGAGAGTATTCGGTTTCGGAAATAATACTCCCGTTCAGATATGAGACGGACGCCGCTGGGGAGATAGCCTCATCCGACGCCTCGGTGAACGTCGTATCCTGCCGCGCACGTCAGGACGCGGACAGCGTAGCCATTGATGCAGAGCTTGCGATCGCGCTCCGTACATCCGCCGCAAAAGAAATAATCGCGATAAGCGAGGCGTCCTTCGGCGGCGATGTAAACCGTCAGAAAAGCGATATCGTTATCTGTTATCCTGCGCCCGATGATACACTGTGGTCGGTGGCAAAACGCTATTTTGTCCCGGTGTCGCGCATATGCGCTTCAAACGGAATAACTGACAGTATCAAGGGCAAAGAGTATCTCATAATCTGAATACGGATGTATAGGGTGTCAAAGGATCAAAGCTTTTTTTGTAAACCGATACAGCGTATAAACTTAACTGCGGGGCGGTATGATGTTGCCGTCCCGCTGAAATATTGCTTTTGCGCGGGTGCGTATTGAATATGTGAAAAAAGCGCATAATAGTTGAAAATATGTATGCCCGGAGTCGTTATGGTCGAAGAGAAAAAGATCGGAAACAACGCCGCCGTAACGGAAGTTAAGCGAAAAGGCTATGACCTGCTCAAGCGTCTGTTCGATATTGTGATATCGTATAATCTGCTGTTGCTTTCATATATACCCATGATGATAATAGGAATCGCCATACGCGTAAGCTGCGGAGGCCCCGTAATTTTCCGTCAGATAAGGATAGGGTACGGCGGCAGAAAATTCGTGTGCTATAAATTCAGAACAATGAGCAATGACGCGCCACCGTCGCTCTCCACCGGAGAATTTACGGATGCGGAAAAATATATTACACCCATCGGGAGATTTCTGCGTCGGACAAGTCTTGACGAGCTTCCGCAGCTTTTCAATGTGCTTTCGGGGGAAATGAGCATTGTGGGGCCCCGCCCGCTGATCCCGCAGGAGGAGAGAATGCACGAAATACGGAAAGCCCACGGTGTTTATTCGGTGCGCCCCGGGATAACGGGACTGGCGCAGGTCTGTGGCAGAGATATGCTCTGTGACGAGAGAAAAGCGGAGTGCGACGCAGTGTATGTAATGGGCAGGGGCGTGAGGAGCGACGTGAAGATTATGATGAGGACGGTCGGCAATGTATTTGCCGGGGACGGAATCCGCCGGGCGGGGCACGGAAATAAAAAGTATAATTGACAATCGGGTACAAAGATAGTATAATTATCATACGATAATAAAATTTTTCATCAGAGGAAATTAGAAATGCCGTTATCAGGCTCCGTCGACAGACGAAAAATAATGTCCGCGTTCCGCAAATACACAAGGCTCGGGCTTGCCTCACATACTCTATCCCCGCTTGACGCATACGCGAGAATACGCGGATGCTGTCGCAGCCGCTCGGAGGCGTGCGATCTTCTGGCAGTGTACGACACAGTCAGGATCCTGCGTATTCTCGGTAAGAATGATGTACTCGAAGCGGTGCGCGATGTGTACTTCTGCCGTCCGTCCGCAAGGATCCTGAAAAACGAAATAAGCGAGCGGGTGGCACGACGCGCCCTTGAGAGCAACTGCGACGAGCGCACCGTGTACAGGCAGCTTGCATTCGCGCGCAGACTGTATACGAAAATACGCGGAGGACTTTAAGGTTTTCGCGAGAATATTAATTTTTCCATACAGATTTTTATCGACAAAATGATACTTGAAAAATTATGGGTTATATGCTAAAATAACCGTGGTCTTCACTTATTTGGGCGGAAGGAATTTTAAAACCGATGAATTTGCAAAAAAAGCCGACAGGACCTCTTGCCGGAGTCAGACACAAGGGACTGTTTCTGATGATATTTGCGTGTACGCTTATATCGCTCGTTACGGTTCTGATATCTTTGTTTATTGCTTTGGCTTATGACGACGGAGGCAGTGTTCCGGCGAGTAAAAACATAACCAATGATAATTCCGGCATAAACAAAAAACCAATCACCGACAATGAAAATTCGCAATCTACAACGCAGACTGATCCCGCGGTTACAACTCTCGGCTTCAATCTGACGACCAAGCCCTCGCGCTCAAGCTACATAATCGGAAGTGCGTCGGACGTAAAAACTCTCACAAGCCAGATAAGCTCCAACTACACGATACTTGTTGAGCTTGGGTCGTATCAGTCGATAGTCGAGAAAAACGCCGACGAAAAAATGTACCCCGCGTCGATGACGAAGGTCATGACGCTGATTGCCGCCTGCGAGAATCTCAAGAACGAAAACGTGATGCTGAAGATTGCCGGCGAAGATGTGGAATTTGCGCAAAAGGAAGATCTGTCCGGTGCGGGTCTCAACGCCGGCGAGTCGGTTTATCTCCTTGACCTGCTCTATCTGATCTCTTATAAGTCTGATGCCGTTGCGTGCCTTACTGTTGCAAAGTACATAGCCGGGAGCGAGGAAAACTTTGTGACGCTTATGAACAATGTTGTTGCGAAGCTCGGTCTTAAGGGAACTCATTTTTCCAACTGCACTGGACTTCATGCCGCGGATAATTATTCCACCTGCCGTGACATGGCGACGATAATGGCATACGCGCTTGACAACGAAATGGTGTACAATCTCCTCTCTTCATACAAGGGATACAGGGTCACGACAAGCGAAAGATCATTCCTTGCATATTCCGGTTGGTACAGTGATGACCGCAGATTTGCAGACAATCCGAAGCTCAATTCCGTTACGGTCAAAGCGGGAAAGACAGGGTATCTTACCGAATCCGGCGCATCCCTTGTAAGCTACGCCGAGGGTAAAGACGGAAAAAAGTACATAAATGTCACGGTTGGTAATCCGAAGGGTGGGGCAATAGTTTCTGCGGCAACTTCAACCACCGATGTCAAATGGGTTTATAATAATTACGCCAAATAATATTTTTTGGTGATTTTCGGGCGCGGCGCGCCGGCAAAAACAAATCCCCGGGACAGGAGCAGCACGCTCTCGTCCTGGGGATCCTTTTAATACGGTATATCGGGATGTGCCCGTTCAGTTCTGCATTTTTATCTGTTCTCCGAGGATCATCTGATGGCGGATCAGCGACGCGCTGTCAAGATCTTCTCTGTGCATATCCACCGCACTTATCTGATGATTGTCGTAGCTCGTGTAGTAATAAATACCCATGTCTGCGTTACAGCAGGAGGTATAAATGGTAATTTCGTATTTCCCGTCGCCTACCTCACAGCAACCTCTCTGTTGGTCTACCGAGCCGAGGATGTGGAAAAACTGACTTACACTTTCGTTTTCACTGCATCCCGAGACCGAATTCATCTTTGTAAATGCGACACGCACAAAGCGGGATTGAGAGGAGAGATCACCCGGCAGTCCAAGTGCGCCCATCCCTCGGCTGTAAGTTTTCAGATCGAGCTTGTCGGAAAAGAGATTCTGCGGAGATTTGGGAGAGAGGCTCAAATAATTGTTCAGCGCGAACAGCTGTCCCTCAAACGGCGGATTGTTGGTCAGCACGCCGACCGGGTTCGGATATACATGGATTCCGTCCTTTAACGATTCCACGGTTATCGCCTCATTTCGGTCGGCAATCAGCCAGTGTAGCTGTGCCACCGGAAGCTCATCGGAAAACGGAGTATCGGTGAGGTTCATTTTTTCAATGAATTCCTTTGCCTGTGCAACCGTGGCGCATTGGCATAGTATCCACGGAATGAATTCAAACTGGGCGACGTTGTCTTTCCCGGGCAACGGCTTTTTGTAGTCGGCGTTTCCGACAAAATTAAGCCCCGCCATACAGAGTCCTTTTTCGTTGACCGCGTCGTAATACAGCGGATAGTCCCGGCAGACGTGCGCCATGCCTATGATGGCGTAGTGATTTTCAATCACACCCATCTCACGGAATTGAAATGGGTATCGCCGCGGTGTTACGGTAATTTCGTCGCCGTAGGAAAATTCGTAATCGAGGGTCCTTCCGAAGTAAAAATTATCTGTTTTATAGGTTGCTGCCGTACACATATTTAAACCTCCATGCAAGCCGTCAAAGCATGACGGCTCCGTAAAACGATATCGTTAATATCAGTATTAGTATTATAGCAAAGCAGAGCTCTTATATCAAGCATTTTAACAAAAGAAACGCAAAAAGCCGCAGCGGACAGAATATCCGTTGCGGCTTTTTGCGATATTTAATCTTCCGCTGCATCCGAGTCAGCCTTAGTCCGGTGTACGGTTCCGTGCGGATGATGGGGCGGGGCATATACGGAGTATAATTTTATGGGACAGCGACCCGTGTTTACTATGTTGTGCCATGTGCCGGCGGGTACGAACACGGCATCCCCCGCGCCTACGCGCTTCTGAAAGTCGGGATTGTCCCTGCAGTGTCCCATTCTGACAATTCCGCTTCCATCCTCCATACGAAGGAACTGGTCGGTGTCAGGGTGTATTTCAAGCCCGATTTCTCCCCCGGCGGGAATTGACATAAGCGTCAGCTGCAGATACTCACCGGTCCACAGTGCCGTTCTGAAATTATTGTTGCGGCAAGTTGCCTGTTCGATATTTGTGACATACGGTTCGGGGCCGTGATCCGTTTCCCGCGAGCCGTTGCAATTATTGTTGCGACGCATTTCCGGTCACCTCTTTTCTGTTAAATTTTAGTGCTGTTCTGTTACGATCAGGGATCATGATGGGTATAAATGGCGGCGTCGGCGTCTTTATGCCGACGCCGCTGATCAATCGGGAAAAAGCAGTATCAGGTCACAATATTACAGCAACCGAAGTCATTGTCGACATAATGTGCGATAAAGCTTGCCTTGAATTTGCGTTTGTTGCAGATTGAATCTGTTGAACCCGATACATCGAGATCCTCGGGAAGCACAAATTTTATGCAACGCACTGTTATATCGTGACAGCTTGACTTGTTGTGAGCGGGAATGGTCATCACTTTCATGCCGCGCTTGTACTCGTTTCCGTGTTCATCCACCTCATCAAGCAGTACTGCGAGCGCCACGCGCTTATGGGGACAGACATTCTTGAGCTTGACATCAAGCTGCAATATACGTCCGAGTGACTGCATTCCTATTTCTCCGGCGTTAAATTCCAGTGAGTCCCGACAGCCGTCGATGGTTACATCCACCGGGGTTGGGCAGGGCTCGGGCTGTGTGGTCACGTCGCATTCAACGTCGATAAGCGGCGACGGGAAGGTAACGGTGTTGTGGTCTGCGTCATCGTAGTCGATGTTATCGTTTACCTCTACGCTTCCCGAGCAGGGACCTATATGCTCAACTGTGAATTCAAGCTCCGCGCCCTCACTGTGCTTTACACCGAGCTCATCGATCTTCCATTCCACGGTATTGGGATCAAGCATACTTGCCGTACCCTTCGTGGGCGTGAGAATCGAGGTTACGCGGAAGCAATCCGCAATTCGGTCGGTAATCACCACTTTCCTTGCGCCGGGCTTTGAAATGTTTTTAGCAAGATCCTCAAACAGCTTTTCGAGCTCTTGGTCGTCAGGCGTTATCGACACATATGATGAGTCGGGATCAGACGCCCAGTCATTGAGTGCCTTTACGTCGATTCCGCCGTTACCGGAAAGTCCGATACAGTATATTATAACTCCCTGTGATTTTGCAAGAGTCGCTACATCATTTGGGTCATCCCCCGCAGTCGTACGACCGTCGGTGAACATTACCATGATCTTTTCGTTTGACGATGAGGGGTCAAACAGCTCAAGTGCCTTGGTAAAGGCATCTGCGTGATTTGTTGACCCTCCCGAGGACAGAGCATTAACCGCTCCCTTCAGGTCAGCTACGGATGTTATCAGCTGCGTGTCC
>JBJDZF010000026.1:0-7064 GCA_051867855.1 Eubacteriales bacterium | reverse complement strand
AATTCGCTCATATACAGTGCCGACGGAACAATTGTATACAATCCCACTGTCACCAAGGTGTGGTTTGTTATAGACGGCAAGCTTTACTCAATAGGTGCGGGAGAGACATTAAAAATTTAATCTTTCGGTACATAAATTATCGTAATCGGCGACTGTGGAAAAGATGGTACCCGTATCGGCAAAAGATCCCCGACGGAGCGTTCGCTCCGTCGGGGATCTTGCCATAAACGATGAATAAGTCGGATGTTAAGCGTAATACAATAGTAAACGGGAAATACGGTCTACGAGTATGTGATGATGTTCCGTGGGACATACTCAAACAATGTTCAACGAGCTTGCCGACATCGCAATCTGTCAAATGAGAGCGTTTTTTGTTGACAAATCAATCTGAAAGTGGTATACTAAAACATATATGAATACACAGTATAAGGCGGACACAATGTTTATAAATAAGGCGAATATCTGCTTCAGCTTTGCGGCGGCTGTCCTTTTTTCTGTTTTACTGCCGATAAGCTCGATACTCGAAGTATGGAAATCGGCGGTCGTTTTTCTCTGCGTGTACGTTTCTCTGTTTGTTCTTTCGTGGATATTTTTCGGAATAGTCTCACTTACGGTTCGGCGCGACAGAGAATACGGTACTCCGAGCCGGTTCTATAATTTTGTTTTCAACCTCGGATACGGTTATCTGTGTGAACTGGCAAGAATCAGAATACATATAACGGGACTTGAAAAAGTGCCGAAGAACGGCGTGTTTCTGCTTGTATCCAATCATCGTTCCAATTTTGACAACATGATACAGAGCTATGTCCTGCGCGACAGGTATATTGCATATATTTCAAAGCCCGAAAATTTCAAAATACCGATAGGGCGCGGTTTTATGCGCCGAAACGCATATATCGCGATAGACAGGGAGGACCCCCGAAAGGCGATCCGCGCCGTGAACAGGGCGGCGGAGCTTCTCAGATCCGGGAATTTTTCGGTGGGCGTTTTTCCGGAGGGGCACAGATGCCGCGACGGTGAAATGTCCGAGTTCAAGACGGGTTGCTTCCTGCCCGCCGTTAAGGCAAAATGCCCCGTTGTGGTGGCGTGCATAACAGGCACGGAAAATATCACGCGCAATTTTCCACTGCGCAAGACTCATGTTCATCTCGATTTCGTCAGCGTGCTGACGGGGGATGAGGTCCGAAGTCGCTCAACGTCGGAAATATCCGACGAGGTGTATAAAATTCTTTGCAATCATCTGAAAGATAAAGGAGAACAGTCGTGACTTTTGTACTTTATAATCCGCTTGCAAGCAACAAGAACGGAAAAAACAGAGCCATGGAGCTTGAATCGATCCTCACGGGGGAGAAGCTCGAGTTTGCTGATATTACAGCACTCGAGGACTTCGACGGATATTTCCGGAGCCTGTCGCCCGACGATAAGGTTATAATAGCCGGAGGTGACGGTACCCTGAATCGCTTTGTAAATAGCGTGAACTGTGAAAATATCACGTGCGAGCTGCTGTATTACCCTGCCGGTTCGGGCAATGACTTTATGCATGATGTGCAGGACAGAGCCGAAAACGGGATTGTCAGAATAAACGAATACATAAAGGGACTTCCGACCGTTACGGTTAACGGAAAAATTTATAAGTTTATAAACGGTATAGGATACGGAATTGACGGCTATTGTTGCGAGGTCGGAGACGAGCTTCGGAAAAAATCGGACAAACCCGTAAACTATGCAGGTATTGCGATCAAGGGGCTTCTTTTCCACTTCAAGCCCGCAAACGCCACAGTAACCGTTGACGGTGTGCGCCATACTTATAACAAGGTCTGGCTCGCTCCGACAATGAACGGAAGATTTTACGGCGGCGGAATGATGATAACCCCCGCTCAGGACAGGCTTAATCCTGAGAAAAAAGTCAGCGTTGCGGTTATGTTCGGCTCGGGAAAGATCAAGACTCTTGCGGTCTTTCCGTCGATATTCAAGGGTGAGCACGTAAAACACACCGAAATGGTTGAGATATTGTCGGGAAGCGAGATAAGCGTCGAATTTGACCGCCCCACGGCGCTCCAGATTGACGGCGAAACGATCCTCGGGGTGACGTCATATTCGGTAGGAGTTGCTGTCCCCGCAAAGACCGGTACTCTTTGATTTGCGGGAAGCCTGAATTTTAAAGCGAAGGAATTATAAAAAGCATTCGCTTCGGAGGTGCTCGTTTGCATCAGCTCAGATACAAGGTTACGGTGGTCGGCAGTCTGTTTTACGTTATGTATGCCGTTCCAAAGGCCAATTATTATATTGCGCACCCGGAGAAGTATTCAGATGAGGACTGCTATCGCTATGCTTGCAAGGTGATGGAGCATATGCGTCGGATGTGCCGCACACAGACGGTGGTGTCGGGACTTGAGAACCTTCCCGCCGAGGGGGGATACATCATGTACTCAAATCATCAGGGGAAGTATGACGCTATCGGAATTCTGCTTTCTCACCCTACGCCCTGCGCAGTTCTTTGGGAACAGCACGCCGCACAGAGATTTCTCGCGCGTCAGGTGAACGCACTGCTTCGCGGCAAGGAAATAGATCTTACAAATATCAGACAGTCTGTACGCGCTATAAACGAGATCGCAGCCGAGGTTGCCGCGGGTAAAAGGTATCTCATCTTTCCCGAGGGTGGCTATTCTGACAACGGTAATACGCTTCAGCCCTTCAAGGATGGGTGCTTTTTGAGCGCACTTAAATCCCATGTGCCGATAATACCCGTCGCGATCTACGATTCTTATCGCGCCATGGATATTAATACCTTTGAAAAGGTAACGACCCAGGTCCATTTTCTGAAGCCTATACTATATGAGGAATACGGATCCATGAAACGCCCTGAAATAGCGGCAATGGTCAAGGACAGAATTCAACAAAAGCTCAACGAATGCACAAGGATCCGATAAAATGTGTGGCGGGATGGTTATACCGTCGTTCTTGCGGGGAGGAAGCTTCTTGAAAGAAGCTTCCTCCCCCCGCGCCGTTTGATATGTGTTTTTGCGGAGGGGAACTTCTTGAAATAAGTTCCCCTCCGCACCTCCTTTCAAGAACTTCAAACTTGGATAAACTGTAACAGATTTGAAAGCTTTTGAAAGGGGTGCGGGGGAAACTTTTCACCGAAAAGTTTCCCCCGCATAAGCTAATACCATCATTCCTGCGGGGAGGAAACTTCTTGAAAGAAGCTTCCTCCCCGCACCCCTCTTTCAAGAACTTCAAACTTGGATAAACTGTAACAGATTTGAAAGCTTTTGAAAGGGGTGCGGGGGAAACTTTTCTCGAAAAGTTTCCCCCGCATAAACCTTAACTTACATAAGTCCTGCAATGGCATAGAAAATATAAGTTCCTATGCTCAGAATCATGAGAATTGCAAGGATAATGCAAACCACGCGTGCGGTTGTAGTTACTTTTGGATTTTTATTATTTGACATGGCAGGCTCCTGTATTTTAAATTTGAATCATTCTATTCTCATCTGGCGGTCGGAAATATCCTTACCGGAAATCGGCTGACCGACAGCGGGAATTTTTTGCTTTCTGTATCCCTTCTGATCGCGGTATTCCTCGAAGCTTGTGAGGCACTCGCGCAGGGTCTGTCCTTTTTTCAGGGTGATAAGTGAGACGCCGCCGGAGGTTCGTGTGGTTTTAAGCGGTATAAGCGATGTCTTAATTATGATGGCACGGTCGGCGGAGCTTATGAGCATGATCTCAAACGGAGACTTTTCCTGTTCGTACATAACGGAGACGATCGGGGAGGCATCCGAGTAAGCGTTTATAAGCTTTTTGCGGTTTGACTTGGTTTCGTATGCGACTGCGGGAATTCTTACGCCCTTTCCGTTTTCGAAAATAAAGACGAAATTCTCTCCCTCGGGGTAGCTGTTTTGCACCCTCATGAACACCGGTCGCTCATTTTCGTCCATTCCGAGCTTTGTCGGCAGATAATCCCCGAGCATCGATGCCTTGACACAGTCGAAATCGTCCGCTTTTGCACGGTACATCTGACATTTATCGGTGATAAAAATAAGATTTGCGAGATTATCTGTCTCGACTTCGCAGATTATCTCATCGTTGTCCTTGAGCTTGTGCTCATCGTTTCCGCGCAGAGACTGAAGTGTGATCTTCTTGAAGTATCCCTCCTTGGAGAGATAGAGTCGCACGTTGTAATTTTCAACGTGTTCCTCCTCGTTGTAGACCTCAACATCGTCGACATGGATAAGCTGTGAACGTCTCGGCTGTCCGTATTTCTTTTTGATCTCCGTCAGCTGTGAGGAGATCAGAGCCTTGATCTTCAGCTCGTCGGCAAGAATTTCCTCGATTTTCGCGATCTCGTTTTGCAACCCCTCGATTTCGTTGATCCTGTTGATAATATACTGTTTGTTGAGGTTGCGCAGCTTAATCTCTGCGATGTATTCCGCCTGAATACGGTCGATATCAAATCCGCTCATGAGGTTGGGGACAACATCCTCCTCTTTTTCGGTCTGACGTATTATTCTTATCGCCTTGTCTATATCGAGAAGGATCTTTCCGAGACCGAGCAGAAGATGGAGCTTGTCCTTTTTCTTCTGCAAATCAAAATTCAGCTCACGCTTAAGACAGGTAATTCTGAACTTTATCCACTCTTTTATAAGGTCGACTACCCCCAGCTGACGCGGAACGGAGTCGATAAGCACGTTGAAGTTACATTTGAAGCTGTCCTCGAGCGGAGTTTGCTTGAACAGCTTTACCATCAGCTTTTCGGGATCCACGCCTCTGCGGAGATCAAGGGTGAGCTTGAATCCGCTGAGGTCTATCTCGTCGCGGAAGTCCGTGATCTCCTTGAGCTTGCCTTCTTTTACGAGGTCTGAGATCCGCTTGAGTATCAGCTCGATGGAGGTGGAGTAGGGAATCTGGATAATATCTATGCAGTTTGCGGCTTTGTCATATACGTATCTTGAACGTATGCGTACGGAGCCCTGACCTGTAAGAAAAATGTCCCGCATTTGTGCGCGGTCATAAATGATGGCGCCACCGCCCGGAAAATCGGGCGCTTTGATTATGTCAAGTATTTTATCCACCGATACATTGGGGTTTTTCAGAACAGCTATTGTTCCGTCGCAGACCTCGGCAAGGTTGAAAGGACAGATCGAGGACGCCATACCGACGGCGATACCCGTGTTGGGGGTGACAAGGATATTGGGAAACGTCGTAGGGAGGAGAACGGGCTCCTGCATCGTGCTGTCATAGTTGTCAACGAAATCCACGGCGTTCTTGTCTATGCCCTTGAACAGCTCCTGGCAGAAGGAATCAAGCTTGACTTCCGTATATCTTGCCGCCGCGAACTTCATATCCGACGAATACTGCTTGCCGAAGCTTCCCTTTGAATCGATCAGAGGGTGAAGCAGTGACTCGTTGCCGCGCGTCAGGCGCACCAGAGTCTCATAGATAGCCATGTCTCCGTGCGGATTGAGCTTCATAGTCTGTCCGACCACGTTTGCGCTCTTTGTGCGGTTGCCGGTCAGAAGTCCCATTTTGTACATGGTATAGAGCAGCTTTCTGTGCGACGGCTTAAGACCGTCTATCTCCGGAATGGCTCGGGAAACAATGACGCTCATGACATACGGCATATAGTTTTTTTCGATAGTCTCTGTTATCGGCTGCTGTTCTATGGGCGCCGATACGACCGGCATTTCGCTTGTATCGGAAGAGTTCTTTTTTCTTGCCATTTATGTACCGTCCTATTTCTGTATTTTCCGTTTTTCGGGCTTTTTTTAAACCTTTTTGACCGTGTGTGCCGCCGCTCTTATCATTCGGTTGTAAAGTGCGAGTCCGATGCCCTTTGTAGCGGGCAGGTGAGCGTATATGATATCTGCGTCGGTTGCATCCGCGCGTCGGAGCGCATCGAAAAGATTCTCTGCCTGCGCGGCGAGGTCATCCTTGCTTCCGAACGGTATAAGCCGTTCGTTGCGCAGGAGCTCCGCTTCCTCGTCATAGCATATAACGGCACACTTTTCCGCATTCTGCGCATGGCGCATGAAACGCAGGACGCAATCCTCGCTGCCCTCGAGAAGAACGAGTGGGCAACAGGGAGCGTAGTGTCGGTATTTCATGCCCGGGGAAAGCGGGCGCTCTCCGGGGGCGAGCTCTCCGGTCACCGCGGGGGCGACTTCAACACTGCCGCAAATTCCGCTTAACTGTTCGAGTGTAACGCCTCCGGGTCTTAAGAGTGTAACGCGGTCGCCGTCGAGCTTAACAATTGTGGACTCAACGCCGATGTCGCAGGGACCTCCGTCTATTATCGCGTCGATTCTCGAGTCCATATCCCTTATTACGTGTTCGGCGCGGGTAGGGGAGGGGCTTCCGGAAATATTGGCGGACGGCGCGGCGATCGCAGTGCCGCTCTCGCGTATCAGCGCATTGGCGACAGGATGAGACGGACAGCGCACTGCGACTGTTTCAAGCCCTCCGGTTACCGACAGCGGTATCGTGTCACGGCGTGGCATAATAACCGTGAGAGGTCCCGGCATGAACGCTTTTGCCAGTTTGTAGTAGAGCTTGTCCGTATACGCATATTTTTCAGCGTCCTCCGGATTGCTGACATGGATTATCAGAGGATTGTCAGACGGTCTGCCCTTTGCCGAATATATTTTCTTTGAGGCAAGCTCGTCCGTTGCGTCAGCCCCGAGTCCGTATACAGTCTCGGTGGGGAAGGCGACAAGTCCCCCGCGCTTTATTATTTCGGCGGCGTATCTGATCTTATCCGAGTCCGCCGACAGGTCCGATATTTTCAGTATTTCGGTTTTCAATTTTGTTCCTCTGATTTCAGAAAGAGTTGTTTTTCAGCTTTTCCGCGGTATCCGCGGTTATAAGAGCGTCTATCATTTCTCCGATATTACCGTTGAGAAAGTTCTCAAGAGAGTACAGAGTCAGCGAAATGCGGTGGTCGGTGACTCTGCCCTGCGGGTAGTTGTAGGTCCTTATTCTTTCGCTTCTGTCGCCCGTGCCGACCTGACTTTTTCTCTCCGAGGCGATCTTTGCGGACTGTTCGCTCTGCTTTATGTCGTAGAGCT
>JBJDZF010000025.1:0-1646 GCA_051867855.1 Eubacteriales bacterium | reverse complement strand
AAATCCCTGCTCTTTCATTACTTTCACAACAAAAAAGAGTTATATATGTTTCTGTGGGACAACTGCGCTGAAATAACCATCGAATTTCTGACGAAGTACAACTGCTATGAACAGAAAAATCTGTTTGAGAGCATGGAACGGGGGATGCGGGCAAAGATGGAAATTATCCGTCTGTATCCCGACATGGCGAACTTTACTATCAAGGCGTTCTACGAAAAGGACGCTGATATTTCCGCCGCCGTTCAGGAAAGCTATCACAAATACTTCAATCTGAAAGCGGATAAGACGCTCCTCAATATGGATCCGAAACAGTTTATTCCCGGTTTGGATATTCAGATGATGTACCGTGATATGTATTGGGCATCGGAAGGATATTTGTGGGAAATGGTTCAGCGGGGCAATGTGGATATGGAACAAATGGAGAAGGGCTTTTCAAGGCTGATGGACTTTTGGAAGAGTATATATCTTCGGAAGGAGTAACGGAATATGGAGATCATAAAAACGACAAAGCTCACGAAATCCTACGGCAAAGCAAGAGGCATCGTTGACCTTGACCTGACAGTGGCACAGGGCGAGTTTTTCGGCTTCATCGGTCCCAACGGTGCCGGGAAATCCACGACGATCCGAACCTTGCTTGGGCTGATTGCGCCTACATCGGGAAGTGCTGAAATATTCGGGAAAGATATCACAAAAGAAAAAGAATGGATTTTAAGTCATATCGGTTACCTTCCGTCGGAGGCAATCCTTTACCAAGGCATGAGAGTGAAGGATATATTAAAACTGTCTGCCGATCTGCGAAAAAAGGACTGCGCGACAGAATCGAAAATTCTCTGTGAGCGCTTACAGCTTGATATATCACGAAAGATAGATGATCTGTCATTCGGTAACAGAAAGAAGGTCGCCATTGTCAGTGCTTTACAGCATCGACCTGAATTACTGGTGCTGGACGAACCGACAGGAGGACTCGATCCGCTGATGCAAAAAGAGTTTTTTGACATCCTGCGAGAGAGAAACAAGGAAGGCACAACTGTTTTTTTGTCCAGCCATGTTCTCTCGGAAATTCAGCGCAACTGTACCCGGGCGGCGATCATCCGCGACGGGAGGATCATTGCCTGCGACAGTGTGGAGGTACTCTCCAGAACAAATGCAAAACGCATCACTGTTCACGGCACCGTCGATCTTGAGCATCTCACCGGCGTTCGGGGCAGAAAAGATACGAAAGACTCGGTCAGTTTCCTTTACAGCGGAGATATGAACAGCTTACTCAGCACACTGTCATCGGGTCAGGTGAGTGACCTTACGATTACAGAGCCTGATCTCGAAGAAGTGTTTTTGCATTACTATGAAAAGGACGGTGAGACGGTATGACGCTTGTAAAACACGAACTGAGGCAGGGCAAAACTTCGTTTCTAATATGGTTGGCTTCCATTGGTTTTCTTCTTGCAACCTGCATTTTCCTCTTTCCCGAAATGAAGGGAGAAATGGACGGCATCAACGACATATTCGCCTCTATGGGTTCTTTTACCGAGGCATTTGGTATGGACCGTTTGAACTTCGGTACGCTTATCGGTTTTTATGCGGTGGAGTGCGGCAATATTTTGGGACTCGGCGGTGCATTTTATGCGGCTATTTGTGCCGTTGGTGTT
>JBJDZF010000024.1:0-1651 GCA_051867855.1 Eubacteriales bacterium | reverse complement strand
CATTTTGAGAGCAATTTGGGCGTGAAACGGATGAGCTTCAATACCGGATATACTTATCTTTCACGCTATCTCCCCTCCCGAAAATGCCGTACGAAACCGAGAATGTCCGCGGAAATTATACCCTTATCATCCATACGAGGCACAAGGTGCCGTATTCTTCCTCATTAAATTATACCATTTCAGACATTCCCCGTCAATATTTTTCGCCGCACCTTCTTTACCATATTTTTAGGGGTTACATTTTTGTTACTTTGTGCTTATAATTGTATTGGGGAAACATCGTTCGGGAGCGCCGCGGCGCTCCGTTTATTACAAGGAGGTTAATTCTGCTCTATGGAGATAATTATGATCAGCGACAGCAAGCTGAAAATAATGCTGACTTCCGATGATCTTAAACAATTCGAGATAAATGCCGACGAACTTGATTATTCAAACACAGAAACCAAGCGTATGTTCTGGGACCTTTTAAGCCAGGCAAAACACGATACCGGATTTGACACCGACGGTCAGAGGGTACTTGTACAGCTCTACCCGTCAAAGGAGGGCGGATGCGAGATGTTTGTAACGAAGATCGGAATAATGTGCTCCGCCGAGGGCGGTCGGGAGGGCAAATACATCTCCTCCGATTCCGAACGGACTGCACTGCGCACAAAAAGCGCCAAGAGATACGCCCCGTCAAACGAACGGTACAGCGCGTTCGGATTTGACCGTATCGAATGGATGATAGGAGTGTGCCGAAGGCTCGCGGATATAGGTTACATAGGCGAAAGCTCGGCGTATGTTGCGGACAACGGACGTGCGTATCTGTTTCTTTACGACGTGGACGCCGCCGGATTCATGCCGCTTGACGAATTTTCTTTTATCGTGGAATACGGGACTCCCGAGAACATTGATTCTCTGCGCCTGTTCATTGGGGAACACGGCAGGGCGATATGCGAAAGCAACGCTGTCTCACTTTTGGGACGGCTCTGATATTTCCGCCCGCAAATCCACTGACCTCTCCGCCGTCGACATAGGACAGTTACAGATTTTTCAAATCTTACGGGCCTCTTTTTCCGCACCGGAAAGAGAGACCCGTAATTGTAATCTGAAAACCACCCACCAAGCGGGGTTCAGTTGAGGCTTTTGACAACCCGCAAGCCCGCCGCAGAGGAAGGCTCCCTTGTGCAAAGGGAGCTGTCAGCGAAGCTGACTGAGGGATTGTTTGGAAAGTCATAGTGTAACAATCCCTCCGTCACGGCATACGCCGTGCCACCTCCCTTTACACAAGGGAGGCTAACATATTCCGCCGCATTTGCAGTGAAAAGGCAAGTTTGCAAATTTCGGATATTTCGGTGGGCTTTCAGCCTCGCCGGTAACATGCCCTTATAGGAGTGTGCAATCCACCGGCTTATCGGTGATTATGATTTTTGTCGAAGCGCACAAAAATACGCCATCCGACATTTGTTTTTTCTCGTGTCGACCCTGTTTTTTATGTTGACAAATCCTGCTTGCAGTAGTAAAATATTTTCATACAAGTATGAAAAGTATGTTTTTCGGGAGATGAAATTATGTCGAGAGGAAAGCACTTGCTCGGTATGCCGAAAGGAAAGTATATTTTCGGTACTGTCAAGGTCGGAGAAAAGGGACAGATTGTCATTCCCAAAGAGGC
>JBJDZF010000023.1:0-7173 GCA_051867855.1 Eubacteriales bacterium | reverse complement strand
CTATTCATTCTATTCATCAAACAAGGGAAATCCCGTCGAAATTGTCAGAGAACAGCTGCTCGCGATATTCAGAAGCTGCGCGGACCGCATAAAGATCTGCGGAAGCGCCGTCACCGGATACGGCGAAGAGCTGATAAAAAACGCATTCGGCGTTGATATCGGCATTGTCGAGACCATCGCTCATTACACCGCCGCAAAATATTTTCTGCCGGAGGTGGATTTCATCCTCGACATAGGCGGTCAGGACATAAAGTGCTTCAAGATCAAAAACGGTGCCATAGACAGCATCATGCTCAACGAGGCGTGCTCCTCGGGATGCGGCTCTTTCATTGAAACCTTTGCAAAATCCATGGGATATCCCATAAGCGAGTTTGCAAAGAAAGGACTTTTCAGCAAGGCGCCCGCCAATCTCGGCAGCCGTTGTACCGTTTTCATGAATTCCTCGGTAAAACAGTCCCAGCGTGACGGCGCCACCGTTGAGGATATATCCGCCGGGCTTTCGATAAGCGTCGTGAAAAACGCCATTTACAAGGTAATACGTGCGGCAAGTGCCGATGACCTCGGAAAAAACATTGTCGTTCAGGGCGGAACCTTCTATAACGACGCGGTTTTGCGCGCATTCGAGATTGAGCTTGGCAGGAACGTCATACGCCCGCAGATAGCGGGACTTATGGGAGCTTACGGCGCCGCTCTATACGCCATGAGCCTGCAAAGCAGTACCATTATATCCGAGGACGATCTGAAAAACTTCTCGCACACCTCAAAATCCGCGGTGTGTAACGGATGTACAAACCACTGTCATCTGACAGTCAACATATTCGGAAACGGAAAGAAATTCATATCGGGCAATCAGTGCGAAAAAGGTCTCGGAATTGACGGGTCTGGGGAGAAAATTCCGAATCTGCACGAATTCAAGAGAAATTACCTTTCATCAATAAAGGGCAACGAAAACGCAACGCGCGGAACCGTCGGTCTCCCCATGGCTCTCGGTATGTACGAGTTGCTTCCGCTCTGGAACGGAATTTTCACCTCTCTCGGATTCAGAACCGTGATATCCGGTCTTTCCACGAGAAGGACCTACGAACACGGTCAGTTCTCCATCCCCTCCGATACGGCATGCTACCCTGCCAAGATAATGCACGGGCATATCGAGGAGCTTGTCAAAGAGAATGTCGATGCGATCTTCTATCCGTGCCTGACATATAACATCGACGAAAAGCAATCCGACAATCACTTCAACTGCCCTGTCGTGGCATATTACTCCGAGTTGCTCAACGGAAACCTCGAATCGCTCGGAAGCGTCAGATTCATATATCCCTACCTCAACATAAACAACCGCAAGGAGCTGACGCGCGAGCTTACTTCGTGCCTTTCGGAATATTTCCCCGGCATCGGCATAACGAAAGCACAGGTAAAGCGCGCCGTTAACGACGGATTCGCCGCTTATGAGGAGTATATGGCGGCAGTTCGGGTTGCGGGCGAGGAGGCGGTGACATGGGGTCAGCGCAACGGGCGCCGCATCATGGTGCTCGCCGGCAGACCTTATCACATCGACCCCGAGATCGGTCACGGAATCGACAAGCTGGCAACTTCTCTCGGCTTTGTTGTCGTAAGTGAGGACAGCATATGCCATCTGGCAGGGCCCCAGCCGGTGCGTGTACTCAATCAATGGACATATCACTCAAGGCTTTACCGCGCCGCACGGTTTGCGTCGGATCACAACGACGTTCAGCTTGTCCAGCTGGTATCCTTCGGGTGCGGTGTCGATGCGATCACAACCGACGAGGTGCGCTCTATACTTGAGGGCAACGGAAAGTACTACACACAGATCAAAATAGACGAGATAACCAATCTCGGGGCTGTTAAGATACGTCTGCGCAGTCTGCTCGGGGCACTTGAGCAGGAATGATCCACGGGCATACTCAAGCAGTGCCGGGCTCCCGCACGTCGGATACACCCGTCGGTTGTCGCGGACGCATGTTACACGAAAGGTGAAACCATATGGAAAAAACATACGTTGAATTTACAAAGGAAATGCGTAAGGACTACACCGTACTTGTCCCGAATATGTTGCCGATGCACTTCGAGCTTATTTCCAAGGTGTTGCATAATTACGGAATCCATGCGGAGCTATTGCACACAACCGGATCGCAAATCAAGGAAACCGGTCTCAAATACGTGCATAATGACACCTGTTACCCTGCCATACTTATAATCGGTCAGTTTATCGACGCACTGCAAAGCGGCAAATACGACCCGCACAAGACTGCTTTGATCTACTTTCAGACCGGTGGAGGTTGCCGTGCATCAAACTATATAAACCTATTGCGCAAAGCACTTGAAAAAGCAGGATTTTCCTATGTGCCCGTTATTTCATTCAGCATCGGAGGAATCGAGAAGCACTCCGGATTCAAATTCACCGTTCCCATAATGCACCGTATGATGTACGGCATAATTTACGGCGACCTGCTGATGACACTGAAAAACCAGTGCCGCTCGTACGAGGTCATTAAGGGAGAGAGTGAACGCGTTGCGATGAAGTGGGTCGCAAAGCTCGCCGGAGAAATGGCGAAAAAGAAGCTCTCCTACAAGCACATAAAGGAAAACTACAAAAAAATTCTACGGGATTTCAACAACATCGCGCGCGAAGAAGTGAAAAAGCCGAAGGTCGGGATCGTCGGAGAGATCTTCGTCAAGTATTCCCCGCTCGGAAACAATAATCTCGAAGAGTTTCTGGTCGGAGAGGGAGCGGAGGTAGTCGTTCCCGGACTGCTCGATTTCTTTCTGTACAGCGTTCGTGACGCGCTTGAGGACACGCGTCTTTACGGGCTTAAGCGCGCTGCATACCCCGTAATCTACGCGGCATATAAATTTCTTCTTTCAAAGCAGAAGGATCTCATCGACATCATGGAGGAGGACGGACATTTCACACCTGCCACTCCGTTTGAGCATACCTGCTCGCTTATAAAAGGATATATCGGTATAGGCGTCAAAATGGGTGAGGGGTGGTTACTCACGGCTGAAATGCTCGAGCTTTCCGAGGAGGGCGTAAACAACATCGTTTGCGCACAGCCCTTCGGGTGTCTGCCGAATCACATTTGCGGCAAGGGTATGATGCGACCGATAAAGGAGAAGAATCCGGATATGAATATTGTCGCCATTGACTACGACCCCGGTGCCACGGTTGTGAATCAGGAGAACAGGATCAAGCTGATGCTCTCAAACTGCAAATAACCTCCCGACAATGATATTAGGCGCAAATGCGGCAGAGCAATGCAAGTCACAGGGCATTGAACTGTTTTGGGCATATTCTTAAGGCGTTTTTGCAGAAAGCCAAAATTAATATATGATTTTTTGTTTTTTTAGAAAAAAGGTATTGACATTTGCCGATATTGTGATATAATTTATTTGTACTGAAAATCAATAAGGATTTAATATGATTAATAAAAGAAACACTCTTCAGAAAAGAATAGTATTTGACGTATTCTCCCGCATGGACAATCACCCTTCTGCGGGCATGGTTTACGAGCAGGTACACATGGAGTATCCGAATATCAGCCGCGCAACCGTTTTCAGAATTCTCTCCGACGCGGCGGATGAGGGAAAGATACTCAGACTGAAGCTCAATGACTCGTCGGACAGATATGATATCACGACCTCACCCCATTATCATACGGTATGCCGTGTGTGCGGTGCGGTTTCCGATGTCTGTATCGATTTTGATGATGAAAAGTTGCTCGCCGAGGTAGTGGCGAAGGACGGTTTCCTTATTGAGAGCAGTCACATCGAGTTCAGAGGCGTTTGCAGTAAATGTCTCAATCAAAAAGAGGCAAAATAATTTATTATTTTAATATTAACGGAGGATTTTTAAAATGAAAAAGTGGAGATGTAAAGTTTGCGGAGAAATAGTTGAGTCCGAGACGGTTCCGTCGGCGTGCCCTGTATGCAAGGCACCCTCGGATAAGTTTGAGGAAGTGGTTGAATCCGAGAGCAAGTGGGCTACGGTTCACGAGGTCGGAATCACAAATGACGTTCCCGCCGAGATCATTGAGGGACTCAGAGCAAACTTCAACGGCGAGTGCACCGAGGTTGGTATGTACCTTGCAATGGCAAGAGTTGCTCACAGAGAGGGATATCCTGAAATCGGACTTTACTGGGAAAAGGCTGCATATGAGGAAGCAGAGCACGCTGCAAAGTTTGCTGAAATGCTCGGCGAATGCGTTTCCTCTTCCACCAAGGAAAACCTCATGGCAAGAGTTGCCGCAGAGAACGGCGCTTGCGCAGGAAAGTTTGAGCTTGCAAAGATGGCAAAGCAGAACAATCTCGACGCTATACATGACACAGTTCACGAGATGGCAAAGGACGAGGCAAGACACGGAAAAGCATTCGAGGGACTTCTGAACAGATATTTCAAATAATGCAACAGGTCTCTGCCGATTATTTATTACCTATTAAGGAGATTTAAGCAATGAAACACGTTTGCCCCTGCGGCTATGTTTACGATGAAACGGTGGGAGATCCCGATAACGGGATTGCTCCCGGAACGAAGTGGGAGGATCTTCCCGAGGATTTCGTTTGCCCTGTCTGCGGACTCGGCAAGGATATGTTCGAGGCTGAATAATTAATTACGCCGCCTCAAAGCGCGGTGCGTGATTCCCCGCCCCGAAGTTTATATCACCGTTGAATAAAAAATGCCCTCCTATTGCAGAATGGCAACATATCTGCAATAGGAGGAATTTTTATAAAATGAGAATAACCGACACGTAAGTAAGTATTAAAAAGGGATAGACAATCTTGATTGTTTCATCCTAACGCTTACGGATTTTTTTACATTCCAAAAGGAAACCGCCTCCAAAGGTATGCCCACACAAATACTGATTCACAAAAAAGCACAGATATCTTTCTCAAACACTCCTTACTCTTGCGTTTTGTGAGTTTCTCATTTTTTATTTTTCAGATATCCTTTTAAAAAGGTCGGTAAAGAGGGCATCCCTGTTTATCTTAAATACATATCTCATCATGTGTCTGCGTGGGTCAAATGAGTAACGCAGATCGTATTCGGTAATCGGCGCATGAGTGAGATACGATGACATAAATCTGTCGTTATCGTTGACAAGCCAAGCGACCGCGGTTACATCCCATATACATCTGCTCCATGCAGTACCTGCCGCATATGACTCTGCCTCGGCAATTGTGTTCTGTACCAGGTAATCTCCTATCGGCGTCGTTCCTTTGAGCCAATATTCAAGCTCGGGTCGTGTAGTTCTGAATTCGCTTACGACTCCAAAGCAAGGTAATTGCACTACGGGAGCACCGCAATCAAGTATTATCCTCGCTGCCGCCACATCCCCTGCCAAATTAAATTCCCTCATGGAGACATAACCGTGAGCATTGCCGCCGAGCCATACGATCACTGTGTTTTCTTTCATGGCTTCCCTGTTCAATAGTATTGCTGAGGCAACATTTGTTATTGCGCCAAGTGCAATCACATAGAGAGGATTTTCAGGGGTATGCGCCTCTGCTTCTTTTGCAATAAACTCAGCCGCATCGGAGATTACAGGCTCTTTTTCATTCTTCAAAAAATACTCCGATCCCTTATATGTATTCTTTTTCATTGCCTGCTCGTTCATCAGCTCAAGGACCTTCATTATCTCCTCATAGCTCTTGTTCATTCCGTCTCCCGCCGATACGCTCTTTTTATTAAAGAATGGTGCGGCGCAAATTCCGAGAGTGTTGATACGTTCCTTGTTCCGAAGCATATAAGCAAGCGCGTATTGGTCATCGATTTCATTGTAAGTATCCGTATCGAGAATTGCGTCCACCCTACCGCTCGGAACCTCTAAGTTTTTATAATACTGTTCAAGCTTCATATTTTTCTCCTGTCATGATTTATTCCGTAATATAAAATATTTTGCGAAATACTTATTACTCTTACGTAAATTAATATTACGCAAGCACCTTGAAATGTTACGTAAATGTATTTTAACAAAACGGGAGGTACCGGTATTATCCGTACCTCCCGTAGATCTATTTATTCAGTATCCTTTTTCTTGACTCGCTTTGACGCAATTATTCCAACGCCGGCTACAACGGGAAATGCCGCGAAAAGTCCTATGGTACTCCCACATCCGCTCTTTTCTTCGTTTTGAGCTACAGTTTCGGTTGCCTCTGCGGAACCGTCTGCTACCTTCGTGTCGGTCCCAGTGTCCGCAGTTATATCGGATGTATCTGTAGTATTTTCAACCGTATTACCGGTGTTCTCCGTATTATCGGTATCACCCGTATCCCCCGTATCACCCGTATCGTTGCTCTCTTCGACGTTCTTATAAACTCTTATGTTATCAATCTCGTATACATTCTTGTCACGGAACAGAAGAAATGGACAGCCCTCTTTTATAGACATAAGAGTTTTAAGCGTCTGATACGCAACACCGTCGTTACCCTCAATGCCTTCTATATACCACTGAACATAGTTTTCACTGACTACAAGCTTAACAGAGCATTTGTTTGCAAAATTACCGGTCTGGGTATCAACCCAATCGGTAATATCCATTTTAGGAGACCCATACTGCTTGACAACATCAGCGTTATAATCACTGATATATATAGCAGCCGTATTGTTCTCGTGATAAAGATTGAACTGTGTATAATATCCCGTCGACCACTTAACGGCATTTATACCCAAACCCATCATGGTCATCTTATTTGCGGTATTTTTTTCAACGAGGTAAAAATCAGCCTCGACGGTATATTCGCCGGTCATGTTCCGGAGTGCATCATTTTCTCCGGTAATTTCGATTACAGTATTTGAGACCGCCTCAACGCGAAGCCTTCCCGTTTCCTTATTGAATTTAATTGTCGGCTTTTTGGTATCATCCGTCGGATCTATAACTTTAAAATATTTTGTCAGATCCGCCGCATCTTTGAAATCTTCCTCGGAAAACAAAATATTTTCCTCGGGAATTGTCGCTTCCTCTGCCGCCGTAGGAATTACCGCAAGGACGGACATAAGAAGCATGAGTACTGTCAGAGTGATCGCAATTGTTTTTTTCATTAGTTTTCTCTCCTTTATTTTTTTAGTTTTTGTACCCGCTCTCTGCTCCGTGAACACTCAATACTTATCAAATATAAGTTATCCGTTGAGATAATAGTCGTTTAGCTCGTCTATCGCAG
>JBJDZF010000022.1:0-1683 GCA_051867855.1 Eubacteriales bacterium | reverse complement strand
GAGCGCCGGCGACGGCAGATATACAAACAGACAGTACTGCGACCGTATGCTCGGCTTTTTCTGCTCGGAATATATTCCCGAGCCGGGGGTGAACACCGAGCAGTCCCGCAGGGTGATTGAATATATCGAATATCCCCAATATGTCCTTGATTTCAAGACGAACGAATATCAGACCACATATTCTCCGAGCATCGTTGTGGTAAAGGAAAACGGCAGCAGTGTTTACTATGTTTCGTACGAGATAAGCACAGTGATCGATTACGAAGAGCTATCAACCTATACCGTTGTAAAGAGAAGCGATGACGGAGGAGATACATGGAGCGTTGTTATCGAAAAGATTCCCGATCTGCGTTGGTCGTCGATATTCGAAAACAAAGGAAAGATATATCTTTTGGGGTCGGATCTGAATACCGGCGCCGCGATCATCGTAAAGGTCGGACAGAACGGTAAATACGAGAAGGCAGAGCTGTTCGGAGTATTTGATGTTCAGGGGACCGCACCGGGCGCAGTCCTCCACGCAAACGGCAGAATATATAAGGCATATCATGTTGCCACGATCAGTGCGGATGAGAATTCGGACCTTATGAAACCGTCGAGCTGGACGGTATCCAATAAGACAAACAGCGCCTCTCTTGCCCCTGCCGGGGGAGAGGGGAGCATGGTGCTCGGCGCTGACGGAGGTATATATCAGGTAATGCATACCGGCGACCCGCAGACAGCGTATGTGTTAAAGCTGTCGGCAGACGGTAAAACATATACCCCGACCAATACCGCAACCGGCAACCTCATCGAATTTCCGACCTGTATATCAAAGACGAGTGTGATATACGATGAGGTCAGCGGAAAGTACGTGGCGTTGAGCAATATCTGCAACACACCGAACAAGAGACAAAGAAATGTGCTGTGCCTTGTGGTCTCGGACGATCTTTATAACTGGGAGATAGCGGAATACATCCTCGTGGACAGGGAAATGATGAATCCCCTGTACTCCACCACTGCCCACGCTTATCAGTACACCGATTTCAAGATAGACGGAGACGATATTGTTATGGTTGTGAGGGAGGCGTCGGGGTACACAAACACCTATCATGACGGAAATTATACTACTTTTTATCGCATAAGCAATTTCAGGGAGCTGCTGGACAACGCAAGGGGGGAATATCCGAATGCGTAGAAAACGGAGAGGGCTGTTGCTTGCCGTTTCGGCATTGCTTGTACTGCAGACATTTGCCGGATGCGTAAAAGTTAAAGAGCCCGAACAAAGCGAGACAGATTCCGTAAGCGAAAGCATACCGCAGAAAGAGGAGACCCCAAAGATGTCAGAGTTGACTGTGAACGGCACGGATATTGCCGAATACCGTATTGTTTACGCCACTTCGTTCACAAGAGAGCAGTGCCATGAAGATTTCACTCCTGCGGCAGAGAAGCTCTCGGATTTGATTTACGGGTTGACCGGCATAAAGCTTCTTGCAGTGCCGGATACCGAACAGGCAGTCAGGAACGAGATAATACTCGGTATTGCCAAACGCGCCGAATGTATCAGATATTATGACGGGTCAAGCAGACTCGAAGCCGACGACTGCTGTATTATGTATTCCGAGGGAAAGATACTTCTCGGGGCAGACTGCCTTGCCGGCGTTGTGTACGCCTGCGACAGATTTGCGGAGTATCTGAGGACCGAGT
>JBJDZF010000021.1:0-7264 GCA_051867855.1 Eubacteriales bacterium | reverse complement strand
AATCAAAATGGGTCGGGTCCCATTTTGAGAGCAATTTGGGCGTGAAAAAGATGTACTTCACTTAAAGACAAGCAATACTTTCACGCTATTCTCCTTCAGAATTTTACTCAATCTGTGTCCAGCCCGATTTATCACCGAAGTCAAGGATTAATCCTTCACCCTCGTTTCCCGATAAGATGCCGGAGTTAGTTATTATATCGGAAGAATAAAGACACTGTACACACATTCTCGGGGTGGTGTATATTTTTTTCATTTGTTTGTTTCCTCCAGATTCATAAGAACTCCGTTATCGTATACGGCTGTGTATTCGGTGTCCTTTGACGTGCCCGCAAACGGTGTAAATGTTATTGTTATATCTTCGGCAGACGGAAGGTTCTGTACCGTCAGGGCACATATGTACCTTGCATTGAAGTAGCCTGCCTCATAGTCAAGACTCACACCGTTCTCCGTACCCAATACTTTTTCGAAAACCTGCTGACCGCTTACAGTAGTCCTCCAGGTTCCCTGGGTCTCCGTTTTTACGGTTATTTCGTAGCCCACTGTATTGAAATCGAGGGAGTTTATCGTAGAAAGCAACCTTATGCTGAAGGTTCCCATGGCTTCGTCGGGTGTTGTACACTGCATTCCTCTGAAGAGTATGTCCTGAGTCTGTTCTTCGGGAGTGCCCGTGATTTCCAACTCATCCACATATGCGTAATAAGTCTTGCTTTCCGCAGTACCGTTGTCAAGTATCCAGAAAGCAGCGGACTGACAAGGCTGATCCAGAGTTACAGTTGCTTTGAATTTATGCCATGTTCTGGTTCCGACGGTCTGCTCGGCGGTGTCCTCGTCTCTCGAAAAATATGATACCGACGTATCCTGTGTGCTGTTTGGAACCAGTTTGACAACAGTTCCGCCGGCACTTTCCATGTTTGTGTCATCAACACCTATATCATAGAGAATGAGAGCAATTTCGCTGTTGACTTCTGCGGCTTTCCCGTACCAGTCTGTGCTGTTTGTGGTGTATCTGACCCATACGGAGACAGTATATGTTCCTATGGGGACTACACCCTGGTCAAAAGAAAACAGATTTGTGTGTCTGGTTATGGCACTTCCGTTTGTGGTTTTAAACTGAAGTCCATGGGTCCCGTCAAAGAAATTACCTGCGGTTGTCGTAGCCTGGATCATTGAGCCGACCGTATCCTTTATGGTACTTGAGTCAAGCCCGTTGGAGCGTGTTATGGTGTTTTCCGTTGCGGAAACACCGAACGCCAACACAGATGATACCAGTAATGACATCAGAAGGAGAAATGAGATTTTCCTTTTCATTGGTTGTTTTTCCTTTCGTATAAGATATTAATTTTAAGCCATGCAGGCTTTTTTTTAATTTTATCATACGGAATATCCGAAAGCAATAAAACGCGGGGAAGAGAGCAAAAAGATGGAAAAATACAGACCGGTTTTGAAAAAATCACGTCGGTGACTTTTCATCCGATTCGATCCTTTTGGTCAGCTTTCCGGGCGACATTCCCGTAATATCCTTGACCGCCTTATAAAAACCCGATATGCATCCGAATCCGCTGCAGAATGCGGCATCCGATATACTCATATTCTTACTTCGTATCAGATCCATCGCGTAATTTACTCTGCAGATTTTAACGTATGTAAGCAGATTCATTCCGTTATAAAGCTTGAAAAGATGTGAAAAGTAATATTTGCTCACGTAAAATTTTTTTGCCAAGGCATCCTCCGAGAGATCCTCATATGGATTCTGTGTAATGTATCTCACCGCTTCGGAAATGATTTCGTAGTTTTTTATATTGCAGTACTGTCTCGAGCTTTCGTGGCACTTATCTATGTCCGTTTCTCTTCCGATATTTACGAGAATCTGAAGTAATATTGAATAAATATATTCGTTCTTGAACCTCTCGTTTCCGGCGCAGGCATCAGACATTTTCTCAAAAAGTGAGAGTATTTCCGGATAATGTCTGCTTTCTCTGTTTATCTTGTTTGAAAATTCCGGATACCTGAAAAAGAACGGCATGACACACTGCTGATTGGAAAAGAGCATAATGGGGAGAAACTGAATGTATTCCATGACAAGCTTGTCCGTAGTACCTTCCATAATAAGACGACGCCGTTCGGTGTTGTTAAGAATAAAGATGTCGTCTTTTTCGAGTGTGTACTCCTTTTTCTCGATTTTCCACATTGCCGTTCCCGATACGATGCGGAATATTTTCAGGTATTCATCATAGGTCTGGAATTCCAGATTTAGGTCGGGCGAGTACTCCTGCCTCCGAAAATAAAATGTGTGAAGCTTGTTATTTGTTATCCTGTAAATGTCGACAGGCGCTGACATTTTTCCTCCTTTTTGCGAAAAACGCAATATTCTGTAATTTACCGGGTCTTTATTGGAAGATTATTACGACCTTTTATGTTAAAATTATTTCCGGGTTTATATATCAACAGTATTAAGGAGTATATCATGTCTCAAAAAGTAATCCATTTGGCGGACTTTCACCCGTTTTCAGACGGAATCAACAATGACTTTACCGCTCTGTCAAAATGCTTCAGTAAAGCCGGCTGCGACGGAAATATAATCGTTATAGAGCCCGGCAGATATCTGGTGGACAGTGAGGTTCCGATAGAGCTCAATTCGGGTACGACCGTAATAGCTGCTAATGCGGAGTTCATTTTTCCGCGCTCCCTGGGAGGCGCGCTTCACCGTTCCATGTTCAGAGGAGTCAACATTTCCGATTTTTATTGGTTCGGCGGCAGCTTTCGCGGCTATGTATACAATCCCATAAACAGCGTGGGGCTGTGGGAGCCAAGTGCCTGCTCAAAGGGAATCGAGCTACTGCGTACTCCCGAGGGAAGATCCGAGAACATTCGTTTTGAAAATGTTCGTGGGATAGATGTCGGAGGAAGCGTTATCAGCGTTTACGGCACGTTCGACGAAAACAGTAACCGTCGCTATCCCGTCAAAAACGTGGATATAAAGAGCTGTTGCTTTGAGAACTCGGGGAAATTCATGTGGGATTACGGATATCTGTGGCAGAGAATAGTATTTCCCGAGCATCACTCAAGTAAGGAAATATCGGACGCATACAAATATATGCCGTCTGCACTTATTTCGGGGCGGGTAGAGTTTTCGGCGGAAGGTGCGGAGATCTGCGTTGAGAATATGCCAAAGGCTATTGAGAACGAGTCTGATACCGTATGTTTTTTCGGGGATGTTCCCCCGGAACTGCTCAAGGGCTGCTGTTATTATATAAGAACCTGCAAAAAGCTAAACGGGTTTACATACCTGACGGTTTCCGCAACTCCGGGCGGAGAGGTTATATCCCGTTTTACCCGACCGGGAGGCTCCTGCCGCCTGTTCAGAAATCTCTTCACCGTACATCATAATCTTTATGCTCCCGACGGCTCCGGTACGGGCAAGGGACCGCTTGACCTGTCTGTGTGCGATGCGGTTAAGGTTTCGGACTGTCGGATGAGTGCATCCGGGGACTCCATGCACATACACCGCTCCCACAATGTTGTCTTTACGGGCAACCAGATTACGGGGTCGCGAATGGGGGCTTTCTTTATAGCGCAGTTCTGCAAAAACGTTACCGTCAGCGCAAACACCGTGCTTGGAACCAACGGCTCCCGTGTAATGAGCGTCGAGAAATCAACCGAGGATATCACCATTATCGGCAATACATTTATGGGCGGCGGCAGAGGAACATGGATAAACCAACCATACAATATCATAATTTCAGACAACATATTTTCGGAGAATACAAATAAATGCACTCCGTCTCCCTACATAGGACGGCTTACGCCCAACTCGGGAAAATACGAATGCTATCCTGAAATCTATTTCACCACATGGGAAAAGGATGCGTGTTACGGTGCCGTAATAATGCGTTCCAACATCATAAAAACAACGCCATACTGTTCCGCCGCGGTCGCCTTTCATGACGGTGGGAGAAACATTGTTTTCGAATCGAATATTATTCAGGGCGAAAAGCGGGATATATTTGTGGGAAAGAAATGTGAGTACCCCCATATGACCGGTAATATCGGTGTCGGTAATATAACGGACCGTATCAATGAGGAAAAATTCGACCAATAAAGAGAAATTATACTGTTTTCTCTTATGATTATTATAAAAATTTATTGATTTTGCTTCAATACCGTAGTAGGACATTTTTATAAATTACGGACACAAAATTTCCCTATTGAAAAAAATTATTTATCGTGTATACTTAAGTTCAAGTAAGGGAGGTGTTACTTAATGTTCCGGTTGAATGCCGATCAGCTGAAGATTCTCAACAACATGATCTTTCCCGAGATAAATGATCCGTTTGAATTCAGAATATGTTGGCTTAAAGCAAGCAATCCCCGTTTGAGGTCCGAAGAGACGGGGTGTGTACCGCACCATCACAGGTTTTACGAGATTCATTTTTATCTCGAGGGTGAGGCGAGATATGTTACACCGCAAAACGACATTTTCAGGATCGAGAGAAATCAATTTATCATATTCCCTCCGAATACAATGCACGAAAAGCTGCGCGGAGAGCATAATTCAATGTATTTTTCTCTTGCCTATGAATTACCGCAGCAGGGCAATACCCTTTCGGAATATCTGTGTTGCCGTCAGACATTTGTCGGACTTATAGCACCGGATATGAGAGATACATTTATGAACATTGTTGCCGAGCTCGATTTTCTCTCCCGACTTACGCCCGTAATTCTCTGTAATTTTATGTTCAATATGGTATACCGCGTCTGCCGTCAGGCAAATCCCGCTTCCGGACGGCACGGGAAATTCGATCAGATGCAAAGTATTGATCAGAGGGTGCGAAGCTCAATGAGATTTATTGACGATAATCTGAATTCCCCCATGACGGCTCTTACCGTGGCGGAATATTCCCGTATCAGCTACAAGCAACTCAACAGGCTTTTTATAAAGGAACTGAATACGACCGTGCTTCGCTATATCCACGAAAAGAAAAACGAGAGAGCAAAGGCGCTGCTTATCAATAACGATATGTCCTTGGCGGATATAAGCCGTGCCGTTGGTTTTGAAAACGAATACTATTTTAACTCTTTCTTTAAAAAAATGAACGGCGTGTCGCCGGGGACTTTTCGGAAAGAGCACCGGCTTTATAGCAAAAAAATGGAATAAAGACGGAGGTTTTAAGAAGAAAAGCAAAGTCAAAAATGATATAATTGATGTAATACAAGAAAGGAAATAATACCATGAAAAAACTTGTTGCTTTGATACTCGCACTCATAACCGCAGCGTGTTGTTTGTTCTCATGCCGAAATAAGAATGAATCGGAGGATACGGGAACCTCCGACTCCGTCGAAAGCAGGAAGGAATACAGCATTGACAAGCTTTCCGATTATGATTTCCGGGGCAGGGATTTCACTATCCTTACAAGAAAGGAATTCGAATATGAATTGACCTCGGATTACGGAGCCTCTGTAATAAGCCAATCTGTATATGAGAGAAACCAGGCGGTTGAGTCCAAGTACAACGTAAAGTTGGATATTGTGGCGGAGCAGGGAGCATGGGCATACCGTACGCAATACAAGGAAAAGATCAGCGATGCGATATACGCCGGAGACACGTGTGCGTACGACCTGATATGCGGCGCACAGAATCAGATCAATCTATACGTCACGGAGGGGTACTTTACAAATCTCAACAGCAATGAATGTATAGATTTTGACAATGAATGGTGGTTCAGGGGTTTTGTTGACAATATGCTGATAAATGACAAGCTATATTTCACCGTGGGGGATGCCGGTCCGTCTCTTCTTGCATATATGAATGTAGTGGTGTTCAACAAGGATCTGTGTATATCCAACGGAATAGAGTTGCCTTATGATACCGTGAGAAGCGGAAACTGGACGCTTGAACAGATGGATATTATGACCGACAAATTCGGATATGAGGATGCAAATTTCAACGACAGTGTGGATAATGACGATATTTTTTCGGTTGTCGGCGGCGGTGCAATGCTTCGCGGATTGTCCACCTCATTTGCGATGAACATAACCACACCGGATGAGCTGGGATATCCGGCGATAACATTTTATAACGACAGAAATGTGGATATTATAGACAGCTTTCAGGCATTTCTGCTTGACGGGAACAAGGGTAATTTCCGTGACGGTTCGGATCCCACACAAATTTTCGGTTCAGGCAGATCCCTGCTTCAGTTTGCGACGCTCGCGGACGTTATGACATTGAACCAGAAGTATGACGTGAATTACGGAATCGTACCGTATCCCAAATACGACAGCACGCAGGATGACTACTATACTCACGTCTATGAAACACTTACCGTTTTCGCAATTCCGATAAACGCAGCTTTTCAGAATGAATCCGGAATTATACTCGAGGCGCTCGGTGCCGCAAGCTATGATTATATCACACCCGAATATTTTGAAGCCGTCCTGCAGTATCGGATTTCCCGTGATGTTGATTCTCTTGAAATGATAGAGCTTGTGCGGGACAAGATATCCTTTAACTTCGGATTTGTACACAGCGGTGCCATCGGTGACATCGGCTCGATCCTTGACAACATGAAAAACGGTAACTATAATTTTACCTCGAGCTGGAATAACCGTTCAAAAACATGGAATTCAAAGCTCAGCACGCTGATCGATAAATATCTGCAGATGGGAGAAGGCTGACACAATGACAAAAGTCTCAAAATGCTTCATAATAGAGCAATGTGATGATACGGTCGGCAGTATAGTTCATCCCGGGGACAAGTACGGAATGAACTGGGTGGAAAGCAAGCACGCATTGGGAGAAACCCGTTGTCCCTCGGATATATATGTTACAAGACAGATAACACTCACCGATAATGCTCTCGAATTGGAAGTTACCTTTAATAACACAAATAATTACGATGTTCTTTTGCGCAAGGGTATGCTCGGTGTTTACGTTCCTTTCAACGACAGTTACGGTCAGGCGGGAGTGTGTATGACCCGGCGCTGTCACGCTCATCTGAATATGTGCGGAAATTCTTCGTACATAATGGGACTGAGAATGGGCGGCGAGGCGCCACATCTGGGAATGATACTGACGCGGGGAGAGCTCGTTACTTACAGTGTGGAGAGGGAAAACAAGAGCAACGACAGAGGAGATTTTATACTTCACCCGCCCTTTGTACATCTATTGCCGAATACCTCCTACACACTGAAAATGAAGTTCTTTTGGCATATGGGCAGAGAGGACTTTTACGGGATCATCGGTAAAGAGGCGGGTTTTATAACG
>JBJDZF010000020.1:0-7272 GCA_051867855.1 Eubacteriales bacterium | reverse complement strand
AATCTACAAATACATCTGCTGGAGATACCGTTTTCATCTACGTGGGTGGTACATACAAGGCTATTATGTACAAATGCGAAGTTGTGGCAGCTGATTTATACGGCAATCGTTCAGATGAAGATTATCCCTATTATAAAGAATTAAAAAAAGACTCCGAAGCACGCTATATGAAACTTCGGTTGGTAGAAAAATATGCCACAGACCGCTATCCGTTGAAAAAACTGAAAGAAAACAGACTCTCAAATGTTCAAGGACGGAGCAAGGCCAAGGTGCAACTAATGAAATATTTGAACGATAATTGACCCGAGAGGTGGCACCCCAAATGCCACCTCAATTTTTTCTCAAGAAATTTCTCCAAACCCCTTGACAAATTATGAGACAAGTTGTATAATAATAGCGTATCAAGACAAATTGTCTCGAAATGTGGCGAGGTAGATATGCGACCGATCAATTACGAAGCCATCACGGCGATGAAAAAGTGTATACAAGAGAATATGGTGTCTGGCAAGGCGTGCCTGACGCTCCGTTCCATTACGGAAGAGACAGGGGTACCGTTCCAAACTGTCGGACGTTACATTCAGCAGTTCATTGATCGCGGTGAGATAGCAACCGATGACGAGTACGGTTATGTTCTTACCGAAATGGCAGGAAAGATTAATCGTGTGAAAGGCGTTCCGCTTGTGGGTAGCATATCCTGCGGTGCTTTGAGCATTGCCGAAGAGGACATCACCGACTATATCAAGGTGCCTGAAAAGCTCATTAGCGACGGTGAGTATTTCCTTCTCCGTGCGCAGGGTGAGTCGATGATCAACATCGGCATTGAACCCGGCGACCTTGTATTGATACGCAAGCAAAGCTATGCTGATCCAGGTCAGGTGGCTGTAGTCATTTCCACCGAGTTTTCGGATGCCGGAGGTACACTAAAGCGTTACTATCCGGAGCCTGAAAAGCATCGGGTGCGCTTACACCCCGAAAACGACACAATGAAAGACTTTTTTGTCCGCGAGTGCATTGTGCAGGGCGTTGCTAAGAAGGTATTCAAAATGAGGAATATCGAATGAATAATGAAAAGAAAGAGTGCTACCCGCAGGATAAATGTCCTCATTGCGGCAAATTTGCTGTCGGTTACGGTTCCCGACGGCTCAAGAACAATTCAAGGGTCATGTTGGCAGATGCGGTACATGGTGATTTCATTTTTCACTGCCCACACTGCGGAACAAAATTGACCTTGCTGACCGAACTGTTACATAACGCCGAGACACCCGCGGCGAGAGTTACGGGGTGAGATAAAATAATGTCATCCTCCCGGCTGTGAAATCGGGAACAAAGGGGCGACATCATAAGGCGGCTCGCATAGAGTCACGCTTTGTGATGCCGTCCCTTTTATTATCGAATGAATCCGCTTTTGCGGTTTCAGATAAATACTTGATTGAGACGGCGTAGCCGGATCAATAGCTTTTCGGAGGTGAAAGCCATAGAGTAATCAAACGCTTTTTATGTTCATATCGGGGAGTATGAGTTCCTATCGTACATAGCTTGTTTTTGCAAGTTAAATCTTACGAAGGAGGTATCATGTATGTATGATATCGAACGTTTAAAGGAACTCATGTTTACAGATTATCCCGACTTGGTTGACGTAGCACAGCTCCAGGAGATGCTGGCAGTCAACCGACACACTGCCTACGATCTGATCGGAAGCGGTGCTTTCAAATGTGCAAAAGTCGGACGAAAGTACTTGATTCCGAAGATCGAGATTATCAAATTTCTCTACAAGGATTCTATTTCGGCAGGTGGAGGTGCACGCGCATGAGTGAAGAACTGATGACACAAAACACCGACACACAGCCCGAGGTAGATCCAACCTCTCCTCATTATCAGAATGATCCGTCATTCATTGATGAGAATCAAACGCCCGAAGCGCAGGAAAAAGCCATTCTCGAATGGCAAAAAGCCGCATATCCCGGGTATGTGAAGCTCCGTTCGTGCGAGGAAATCTACGATACGATCTACCACAAACGTGATCCGATTGTAGAAGGACTGATCGACCATGGCACCATCATACTCGGCGGTGCATCCAAGGTGGGCAAGAGCTTTCTGTCCCTTCAGCTGGCGTACTGCGTCAGCCAAGGGCTGCCGTTTCTCGGCTTTAAGACAAACCAAACGGGTGTGATCTATTTCGCACTTGAAGATGTCGAAAGACGAATCCAACATCGAATGCAAAAGATGTTCGGTCTTGAACCGGCAAAGAATCTTTACTTTGCAACCGAAGCAGGATATGTGGGCGGCGGAGGCTTCGAGGAACAGCTGAACACCGTACTTCACGACCATCCCGACGTGGGACTTGTGATTGTCGATGTTTTGCAGAAAATCCGAAACCCCATGGAGCAATCCAGCTATGCCACCGATTATGTTTTCATAAATGCGGTAAAGGAGCTTGCCGACAGGTATGGTATCTGTTTGATTTTGGTGCATCATACGCGCAAATCGGCAGATAGCGATATTTTCAAAATGCTGTCGGGTTCTATGGGTATCACAGCCGCCGTTGACGGCTCAATGGTACTCTACAAAAAGGAACGGAAATCCCCCGAAGCAACACTTGCCGTTGTAGGTCGAGAAATCCGCGACCGCGAGCTGAACCTGGTACGCGATTGGGACTCCCCCAAGTGGGAGCTTGTGGACGAGGAGGATTATGTGAATTTGCCAAGTCTGCCCGACAAGATTTTACTTGCCGTCAGCGCTCTGCTGTCAGACGAGCGACCTCTGTGGATCGGCTCTGCCGATGCGTTGGTCAAAGCGACCGGTCTTGAAATGTCGCCGAATGCACTTTCAAGATACCTCGGAAGCCATGTAACGGAGCTGAAGAAGGAATACTTCATCGACTTCTCGAAAGGAAGGACGAACAGCGGCAGAAGCATAAGACTGATGTACGGCGAGGACAAGCCTCTTACAAAAGAATCGATCAATGATATGAATGAAGGAGAAAAAGATAATGAAAAAGAGTGTATTTGAACAGATTCTCGAAGAAATGGAACAGGAAAAATATCGTTTTGTGCCCGATGCTATTGAAGCTATTGACAACGGCGATGAGAAAAGGATTGATTTGTTTCTGCATTATAATGCTGAAACCGCCGCTGCTATGCTCGAGCAGAGATACGACAAAATACCGCCGGGAACAAGATTTGAGACAGCGTTGTACCACTATACCGACAAAGGCGATGGTATTGACATCATTCGTCGAGTGATTAAAGAGTCGCTGAAATATCGCAAACCAAATTGGCGTGATGAGTTGCCTGAATCCGTTCGTAACTTGGAAGAGTTTACTGTTTATCGAGCCGCTTGTGATACTCCTGACAAAGTTGCAAACAGCTTGTCTTGGACACTCTGTAAGGATATTGCTGAATGGTTTGTTGCTTATAACAACAAGAATGCCGGATATGAACTTCCGCAACACATCTATAAGGCAACAATCCCGGCAGACAAGGTAATTGCCTTTCTCAACAGTCGCGATGAATTTGAAATCCTCCAATTTCAGGGAGTTGAAAATATTCAGATCATCCCGATTGAGGGGGAAAGCAAGGAGTTCCGTGACTTGATGGAGAAGATATCCAAGCTTCCGAGAAGTCAGGAGAACAACTCATCTGCGATGTTCGAGGACTTCTTTAACAACTGGTATCGCGCGACAGCATCGTGACGATATGACGGTCGTGACGGTATTTTCAAATGCCGTGCAAAAAACAAAAATACCATGGCGATAAAAACATCGTCACTATCGACACTACCGTCATGGGAGCCGAAAACAGCACCGAAAAAACGTCCGGAAACGCGAAAAATCCCTTTACACGAAAATCTGCGATTTGAATGTGTAGCGAGCATAGGAGTGGTCATGCCACTCCCCGACAAAAGCCGTATTGCCACCTGTAGTGCCACACGCTTTTGTCTGTCGAGGGGACACCCCCTTAGACCCCGTCTCGCATACCGTCACGCGGAGCGTAAATTTGGGGCAAATATCGTCACGGATGACGGAATTTTCGACGCCGTAATCGTCACAATTTTTGAGAACATTTGATATGAAAGAGAGTTTATATGGCAGGTAAAAAGAAGAGAGATTATTCGAAAACCAAAAGAAAAGACAACGGCACCCCGATACAAATCAGGGTGTCGAAGGAACTGAGAGCTACCATTGAAAGGAATGCGAAAGCCTGCAAACTATCCATCTCGGAGTATGTCAGACAAGTCGCAACCATGCACAATCCGAGAGCTTTACCGCCCGAGGAGTTCTACCAAATTCTTGACTACCTGAAGGTTTGTAAGTCGAATATTGAAGCCAATCAGTCATGGCGATTCGGCAAAAACGAATTGAATACGCTGATTGACCTTTACAATACTTTCGACGAACGGGTGCAGACCTTCTATGAGGCAAACGATGGCAGTAACTAAAATCTGGCCGGTAAAAGACAGCCTATCACGCCTAATTGAGTACGCCGAGAATCCCGAAAAGACTGCGTTTGAAAGCCTTGAAACCGTCATGGCATATGCCGGTGACGAGGACAAAGTTATCTATGAGAAGGGCGAGAAATGTTATCTTGTGACCGCTCTGAATTGCCGCGGCAATGCGTTGGAGTCGATGATAAAGGTGCAGAAGCACTTTGGCGCGCGGGGTGAAAATATCGCCTACCACGCCTATCAAAGCTTCAAGCCGGACGAGGTAACACCAGAGCAATGTCACGAGATCGGCGTCAAGCTTGCCGAGAAATTATGGGGCAACCGCTATCAGGTTTTGGTGGCAACCCATACAAATTGCAGTCACCTGCATAATCATTATGTCATTTCGGCCGTGAGCTTTCGGGACGGCAAAAAACTCGATACGGGAAACAACTATTGGGGGCGGGTGTTATCACCCGCTTCTGATGCCTTATGCCGGGAATACGGTCTTTCCACCCTCGGCAAGCGACGCAAAGCCGCGCCGCGTGTCCTCTATATGGACGAGAAAAAGGGCAAGAAAACGCCGTACCGCCTGATGCTCGATGCCTTGAAAGCCGCGCTGGGACTTGCCACAAGCAACGGCGATCTGCAAAAATATCTCTACGATATGGGATACGAGCTTGACATCAAAAAGGCGAGAATAAAGAGCCGCTTTGCAAAAAAGTGGGTGAGTCTCAAAACCCTTTCCGATACCTTCGGCGAGGATTTTATGCCGTCTGACTTCGAATTTTTCTATGAGAAGAACGAGATGGATTATGAGGAAGGCAGGCTTGGATGTGAGCGATCTTATGTGTGGGAAATGAAACGTCGTCAGGAGAAGAACGGAGTTTATCATTCCCGCGATTGGACGGAGCACGGCTCACTTGACCCATATCCCGGTCAGCTGAACACGCTGGCAAAAGTGCTTGAGGTGTTTATGTTCTTGATGGGATGGAAAACACCGAATGTCATCCTGATAGGTGCGAAAACGCCCTACACGCCGCTTTCTCCCGAAATGAAAGCAGAGATGCGGGACGAGAGAAAAAAGGCGCAGATGTACTCTAAAACGGCTGTCATCATCGGTCGTGAAAAGCTGGAGACGGGCGAGGATGCTTTGAACTATCTTGAGAAGATAGACATCAAAATCCACGAGCTTGTCAAGGAGCGAAAGAAGCTGTACTATCAGGCAGGCAAGCAGGAAAACGGCGAGGACAAGCTGCATTATCTTGCGCAAATCGACCTCATCAATCAACAGCTGAAGACCTATCGCTATGAGAAGAAGTGCGTCTACAACCTTCTGGAGCGTTGCGATATCATGAAAGAAATGATTGACAACGAGATGCAGATGCGCCGGGAAAAGCGGGAACGAGAGTACAAAAAGGATGTGCCGGTTGTCGAAAAGCCACGGGACGAGCGGTCGGAGGAACGGGAGTATTATCCCCGTTATACGCCGCCGGCAAAGCCTAAGCGAAAACGCGACGACTTCGAGCGATAATTTACAATCTATCAATTGCATTCGAACCTGTCTTATGGTATAATAAAACCACCGATGGGTTCGGGTGCTGGTTGCCGCAGGAAAGGAGATTTTCAATGGTATCAGGACACCTAAGAATCCAAAATGGCATTTATCAATGCATCATCAGTTACAATGACTACAACGGAAAACGCAAGACCAAGTCGATTTCGACGGGACTTGTGGCAAAAGGAAACAAGAAGCGAGCCGAGGAAATGTTAAGCGAGCTTCGACGCACCTTTGTGCCGCCCAAGCCCGAAAGAGGCGAGAACGAGTTCAGAGAGGATATGCTGTTTTCGGACTTCATTCCTCTGTGGCTGTCGGCTATCGAAAAGACAATAAAACCTACGACCTACAGCTCCTACTGGAATATGGCGATGAAGAAGATTCTGCCGTATTTTGAAAGCAAAAAGCTGAAGCTGAACGAGGTCAAGGCAAGCCACATCCAAAACTTTTGCATCCATGAGCTGAAAAGCATCGGTGCAAATTCGGTCAAGCATGAATATGTGCTTCTGCACAAAATGTTCAAGTATGCTTACCGCATGGATCTGGTCGTGAACAACCCCGTGGAGAAGGTCGATCCGCCGAAGATCATGCCCTTTGAGGGCAAGCCTTTTACCGCCGATGAGCTGCAAAAGCTCCTTGACGAGACAAAGGATGACCGCATGGGACTTGTCATTCTCGTCACGGCGATGTACGGTCTGCGAAGAAGTGAGGTCTTGGGACTGCGATGGCGAGCGATTGATTTTCAAAACAATCTGCTGACCATCAACCACACGCTGACCGAAGTGAACGTCAAGGGCAACACCGAGCTTCATGCCACCGACAGCACAAAGAACAAGTCAAGCCGCCGCACACTTCCTTTATCGGAAAGTGTAAAGATCAGACTGCTGGCACTCAAGGAACAGCAGGAGGAAAACCGTAAGCTCTGCGGTAACGCCTACAACAAGGATTGGCTCGACTATGTCTTTGTCAACGAGGTAGGGGACATCATAAGACCGAGCTATATCGAATCGGTATTCCCGAGGATTTTGAAAAAGTGCGGTCTTGAGCATCGTCGCTTCCATGATCTTCGACACACCTGCGCGACGCTGATGAACCAGCAAAAGGTTCCGCTCAAGCAAGTGCAAGTGTATTTAGGTCACTCGGACATCCAAACGACGAGCAACATATACACGCACCTCAGTTGGGATGACAAAACCGAGACGCTTGAAGCGATGGAAAAAGCCGTGAAGCTACCCGAATTTGGCGGCACAAAGAGTGCGTGGGACAGCGTAAAAATGCCGAAAACAAGTTAA
>JBJDZF010000019.1:0-7293 GCA_051867855.1 Eubacteriales bacterium | reverse complement strand
TAGTCGGTTCATTGGGCTTTTCATACTTTTCATTTTCCTTGACAACATCAATCACAGCTTCGCCCGGTCTTTCCGGATTTTCTCTTTCCTCACCTTCGCTCGGTTCGATAGCCGGAATATCCGGAGTATTGGTTACGTCCTCGATGGTTGTGTCCATAGGGATTTCAGGTGTTTCCCGATTGCTCCTGACAGCCGCGAAAATCACCAAGCCGAGAACCACTACAGTAATGGCAAGGCAAACAATGATTATGATTTTTTCTTTTTTGGTTTGCATTTTAACCGTTCCTTTCCGTTAGTTTTGAAACGATTTCCACAGGTATCGATATATCTGCGATCTTTCTCCCCCAAAGTTCAAAAGGGATGGAGAGCGTATAACTGACATTAACACCCACGCTATTTCCCGAAAGCGGAGTGATTGACGGTCGATACATAACATAACGATTGTCGCCGGGGGTGTATTCGGTAGTGCTTTCCCGTGGAAATCCGATTTTTGAATACGCACTGTCAACAAGCTCGTTCTCGTCAATATATTCCCTATAAGGCTTACCTTGCTTAAACGCATCGTAATACTCAATAGCTTCTTTTGTGACATAGCTGTCAAGCAGAAGCTGCACTTCGTCTCTCTGCTCTCTTGCCACATGATAAATAAAAGCATACTGCATCAGTATGCCGATCACCATAACCACAATAAGAGTAAAGATACATATGGGGATATATGAGAAACCGTTCTTGTTATTCAGAGCCTTTCTCACTTTTTTCATATCCTACCTCACTTCCAATAGATACGGGATAGTCCCGACTCGGTTACTTCCACATCAAAAGGCAAGGAGAAACCGCCGAACCCGATAAGCTCGGTTGCGTAGGTCAGCTTGCAGGTAATAACATCGCCGAGCTGAACCTTACCGCTTGAGGAATCGAAATAGGTTGCCGTAAATGTCATAGTAGGTCTGATACCTGCTTCCTCGCAAAGCTGCTCGTATCGTGCCTGCACTTCAGGACCGATACGGCCGCTTGTCGTTGCGACCTCCACAAGCTCACTACACATATGCGAAAGGTCTTGCTTCACGGCAATTTTTGAAAAAATGCCGACAGAAAAGACCAAAAGAAAAACGATGACGAGAACCGCCACCGCTACATCAATATAGCCTTCTGCCTTTTTGTTTTGGAGTTTTTTGAACATTGCAATCCCTCCTTAAAAGATACCGCTGAGGGAGTTTATCAGAACCTGTCCAAGTACCACCACATAGATCAATATAAAGCAGACAAGCAAAGCCATTGAGTTTTTGCGCACCTTGCGAGGGATACTGTTTGCTTTCTTCTTGAGGTTATCCTTTTGAAGCTGTGCAAAGGTTCCCGCAAGCATCGTCCAGCTTGCTTCACTGTAATTGCCTTCGATTACTGCCTTGAGCTTGAGTGTTACTTCGCTGAGAAGCGCCGAACCTACGCGCTGTTCAAGTCGTGTGAGCGCTTCGGTTTGGCTACCTGTTTTCATATCTGCCACGGTAATAATCAGCTCATCCTTAAATTCCGGTCCTGCCGTTTCCTTATAGGAATTGAGGATAGAGATAACATCCCTTGTGTGCGTGAGTTTGTTATTGACCGTAGACACAAATCTCGGAAGCTCTGCTTCGATTTTCGCTCTCTTTTTCTTGATTTTGCGCGTGATGCCCTTTGTCTCTCCGAAGTAGACAAACACAGAGGCACCGAGAACGAGAAGTCCGAGTATCTTAAAAATAAAGAACGCAGGAATTGCGAAAATGCCTATAAACAACGCTTTCGTGGCGGCTCTTGCCACAAACAGCTCCGGCGTAATCTCGCCCATACCTGCGGCACGGAGATCTTCTTCAAGCTCATGCTTTTTCCACTCGTTCAATTTGAGCTTGGGGGCAAGCTCGGCGGCAAAGCCTTCAAGGAACAACTTAATATTGCTGACCTTCTTATCGCCCTTTCTGCCGAGGTTGTGTGTTGCCCGGCTCGCCTTCATAGACGGAACCTTAAAAACATCAAACAGAATACATCCAATGCCGAGGGCAAAGATAATTCCGATAAATAACTGAATAATAATCATCTCTGTCCTCCTTATTCTTTGTATTCGATGGGCTTGGTCTGCTTATTCATTCTCAGCCAAGTGACGAGAATAACAATGCCGGTAATACCGAGTACAAGCTTTCCGAACACCGTATTCATAAGAGCGTTGTACCACTCTTTGTTGATGCAGTACAAAAGCGGGATATTGCCCACCACAAACGCTACCATAAAGTAGTATTCGCGTCGAACCTCTGCAAGCATTGTGCGTAACTCGGAGTTAACCAGTCGCTCATCACGAAGCTTGGATACAATAGCCGGAAGAGTGTCCTTGAGTCCACCGTCGCTTTGGCAAGCGACAAGCTGGTCACACCATTCCTTGTAGATGGCATTGTCGATCTTATCCTTCATGTGGTAAATGGCTTCCTCCATATTTGGAGAAATGGTTTCCACCTCTCCGAGAAATTCTCTGAAAACGCCCTGCATGGACGGTCGCATATCGTTTACATACTGACCGATTGCCATTTTCAAATTATCGCAGTCGATATATGCGGTCGTAACCAGGGAGAGCGACATTTCAAGATCTTCCCTGACATGCTTATTATAGCTGTTTACACTTCGCATAAGATACATAAACGGCATCATCGCAAAGAGAATGGCAAGAACGGGTGCAAGGAAGATGTTATCCATAAGAATGGCTATCACACAACCCACTACCATAAGAATGAGTGAGAGTGTCAAAGCGACGGAAAAATTCTTTTCCTTTCCCGTTTCGGTGAGAATTCTGCGGATTCTCGACAGCTCTTTCACGATTTTGTTTTGCTTCTTCTTCCCTCGTGCTACACGGGACATATCCTGTAAGGATTCTCTCTTTTCAAAGAAGCCTGAGAGGTCTTTGTTTATCCGTTCGGGCGTCAGTTCAAGCACCCATACAATACCCATAACGAGCAAAATAAATGCTGACAACTGAATAAAAATCACGCTATCATCTCCTTTCCCATAAATCTTTCAAGAAGCGGACCGGGCACGCCGCCGCGTAATAGTTTTTCTCTGAGGTCCTCCGACATGGTGTTCTCTTTGACAAACTCACCCTCAATGGTAAACTTACCGCCGTGGTACAGATTGCGTTTTATTTTGTAACGATAGAGAACTCGATACTCAAGCTCTCCATTATCGTGAACAACGCACTCGGTGATCTCCATGACCTTTCGGGCGTTATTGGCAAGCTTGTGAACAAATACTACGATGGGAAAAGCAAGCGCTGCTTGTTCCATAAGGATGCCCACTTCATTTTTTGCCTCTGCCTTTTGCGCAAGAAACGCAATTCTTCGATGTGCCCTGCGCCCACCGTCACCATGAACTGTCGTTACAACGGTGTGGTCTGTGGAGCTTGCTTCAATAGCAGAGCTTGCTTCACTATCTCGCATCTCACCGATACAAATGATATCCGGGTCAAATCGCAAGGAAGTAACCACAAGGTCTTCTTGTGTGATATTTGATTCCTTTTTGTCGGAAGGTCTTGATAAGGTGTGTACCACATTATTTTTAATTCTTCCACTCACATCACGCTTAATAAGCGATAATTCTCTCGCACCGTTTTCAATCGTATAAATACGCTTGTAATCGGGCACCGAGCCGAGCAAGGAATTGAGCAGGGTCGTTTTGCCGGAGCTTGTTCTTCCTGCAACAACATAGGACACGCCATAACATACACACATCTCCAAAAAAGAAAGCATTTCATCGGTAATCGATTCTGTGCGAATCAGATTCTCTCTATCCACTCTCTGAGGATGAAGCATACGGATGGATGCGGCAATACCTCTGTCCTCGTCAACAATAGGTGTTTTGATAACTGTAATACGGGTATTGTTCGGAAGGTGTCCCTCCGCTTTCGGTACGGCATTGTCTATTGTCATGCCCGAATGAAGCAACAATCTTTTGATGATATCCACCGCGTGTCCCGGTGAGAAAAATTGCTCATCGCTTTTCTCAATATGACCGTCAAGATAGGTGAGTGCAACATCGTCCCAACCGTTGATGTTGATTTCCTCAATGTTCGGATCATTCAAATAGGCGGTCAGGAACGAGTATTCCGCCATCTCGCTGAACAGTCTGTCCGTGACCTGCTTCATGGAATATCCCTCGACGGTATATCCCGTGTCATAAAGGAACTGTGCAATATAGTTCTTGATCTCGCCGCGTTTTGACTTGTCCGTGAGGATGGCGGGATATTTTCGTGCTATCATTTCCTGAGCCTTAGAAAGAAGCTCGTACATTCCGATCTGCATATCACTTCACCACCTTCTGCCTGACCGCTTCCAGAACTGCGGCATATTTCTTGTCCTTTGTGACCTCGGTTAGATTGCCCGAAACATACTGCTCCTTCAAAGCCTGACTGTAAGGGATGATCTGTTCGACCTTTCCAAAATAGGAGATCGTGTCTGCTGCTCCGTACTGAAATTCGGGAGACGTTACGCTGATGAGCTGTACGCAGTTCTCTTTCATATATCCCATACGGATAAAAATCGGCGTCTGCGAGAGATAATTACTTATTCCCTTGAGGTCGGGAGACAAAAGCCTGATGACAATATCCGCTTTTTCAAGCACTGTTTCGGTGAGTATATTATCTTCGGGGTCGGAAGAACAGTCCACTACCACATATTCGGCAATGCTCATAACACAGTCAAGAAAAGCTTCCGCCTTCTCTCTTGTGTACTCCGCATAACTGTATCGGTTTTCTTTTGCCGTATAGCCAAGGAATCCGAGGTTGCTTCTGTCCTTTACGAAGATCGTATTGGATACAACAAGATTTCTTGTAAGGTCAGGCTTTTGGAGCACCGAGCCAAGTGAGTAGAGTTCTTCATCCTTCTTGTTAGGAAAGACAGTAGGCACAACGGGTGTCGTAATGTCAGGAAAAACAGCGATAGCCGAATGGATGGATTTTCCCTTGCCGCCGAGATTCAAGGCGTTTGCAAGTTTCACCGTGAAAGTGGTCTTTCCACTCTGCGGTGTTCCCCAAACTGCTATCAACTTACTCATCGCTCTCTGCCTCCGTATCGCTTCCGGGATTGTATTCGGAAACAGGGTTTGCTTTCAGGTAATCGTCCTGCACCTTAATATACTCGTCGGCAGTTGCCTTATCTCCTCTGTAAACAAGGACAAAATGCATGGATGTCACACTTTCATACTGAGAGAGCAGCTCTGCCTGTTCAGGGGTAACGAGAAGTGTTACTGTAATTGCCTTGCCATCATCGATGTTTTCATCCTTATCTACACCAGACTCGGTTGTTGTGGTAATGACACGCACATACCGAAGCTCTGCGGGAATATATGAACGGTATTCCTCTTTGTTGTAGATGATGATAGAGATAATATCTCCGTTCTCAAGCTTACCCGAAAGACCGTCCGCATAAGAGCCGATGCTAACTGAGATAGCGACCTTCTTACCGTCAAGAGCCGCAAGAATATCTGCGGCGCTGTTGCTCTCACCTGTAATCTTTTCAGAGAAAAGATAGTCCCCGGCAAACAGAGTGGCAGTCGCATACTTACCTACAACCGATTTTCCGTCTTTGATAACGCCATCGGGGAGATTGTATGAACCTACACGCACGATTTCAAGGTCGTTTGCGGTGATCTGCTGTCCTCTTTCGATTGTGTTCTTGACACGAACAATATCCGTCTTTTGATCATAGATACGGTTCACGAGAGGAGAGACACCGAAAGTTACCACAAGAGCGAGAACGATACATACAATACCGATGATCGTTCTGTTGTTAATCTTTTTCGTTTTCAATTTTTTTACCGTAGCTTTTGCGTAGCAAAAGCCTCCTTTCTTGCTTTTTGGGGTTCGGTTGGCTCTGCCAAATCGCGGTCAGTGACCGCGATAGAGCCACAAAATGTCGTTTGAAAGACTTGTCTTTCAAACTTCCTCACTTAGAAAATAAAATACCCAAGCATAAGACCGCAAGACAAAAACGGCAGCATGGGAAAAGCTATTTCGTTGCTTCTGCCTTTCACCTTATTGTAGATCAGGTTAAATACGACGGCAAATAAGAGTCCGATCAAATAACCGATAGAACCGCCCATAAAGCCGAGCATCAGTCCCGAAGCCCCTGCAATCTTGATATCCGCACCTCCGAATCCGTTCTTGCACAATATAGTCATGGCAAGAGTGGGAACAAAAGCAATGATGCCGCCGCCAAGCATTGACCACAAGCTGAGTCCGCTTGCATTGGTAATGCAGAGAAGCAAAATCATTACCCAAAGGCAATCATCTGCTTCTCTTTTCGTGAAATCTTCTACGGAGGCATATAAAAGGATAAGGGCAAAGGCAACACCCTTGAGAATCCAAGCGACCGAGGTGCCGACAAGACATAGTGCTGTCGAAACCGCGAGCACGGCGAGAACATTCAAAAGGTTGTTTACCTTATACCCTTTCTCCTTCAGTTTTCGGTTAAGATATACGGTGGCAAGGACTGCCGATACAACAATAAGGGAGAGCAGAATGAATTCGCCGAGCGAAATCATTTTGCCTCCTTGCCGCAATTATGCGGTATAGTTGAACATATCGGTGATCTCGGAATTGAGGTTCACGAGAACGACGTTCTTAAAGAGCGCATAAAGACCGACGAGAATGACGCCGCCGACAACAACACCGATGATGATCTTGACTGCGGTGTCGATATAGCCTTCGCCGGACTTGGACGCGAGGGCGGACTTGGTACGAATGGCAAGCTCGGTTGCCTTGGAATTGATCTTGTTGATAAACTTTTTCATTTGATGTTTCCTTTCATGTTTGAAAATATTTGGTATACGGTTAATGGATACCTACCGAAACAGAACCGTTTACATTTCCGTAGGGTTTTGCCTTAAAACATAGATTGAATTCTGTCTGCAAGCCCCGGCAAAACAACGCTGTTAAACAACTGATAAAGACCTGTAAGAAGAAGCGAACCGAGTACAACCGCAATAATCATCTTTACGGCTGTATCTATATACCCTTCTCCGGTTTTATTGCTCAGAGCAGGCTTGACTTTCAAGATAAGGCGTTTCGTTTTCCTCCCTCCTTTCTGAGATTTAGTAAAATGCAATCAACGGCATCACCCACTTTCCGAAATAGAAATAGCCGTAAGAGTGTTTAATACCCTTACGGCTATGTACGGAAAATGTGATGTTACTTCCCGAAAAGAGGAAGGGGCACCGTTACCCGATGCCCCATTTGGTTTATTTACTTACTGCGAGAATGGTATCGTCCACTCCGTCTGTGTA
>JBJDZF010000018.1:2724-7303 GCA_051867855.1 Eubacteriales bacterium | reverse complement strand
CTGTCTATAGTTGTGTATAAATCAGCCCCCCTAAGCATTTTCTTCTTGATTTCTTCCAGCTCTCTCTGCTGAATCGGTGCTATCTCACGGGTAAGGCCTCCGGTGTTTTCATATTCGACTTTTCCGAAGCCTTTCCATGTGATAGTCTGTGAAAATACCGGGAAAGTAATAGTGATTCCGTAATCATCAACCACACTTATAATATCGCCGCATTTGATTTCGGGGTACCATTCCGCGCGCAGGGATGCAGGATTATACGCCGGGAAGGTTATTAAACGGTTGTATAACTGGTTAACAAACGGTTGTAAACCCTCTATTTCGGTGTCGTTTTCAATATAAAGGAACGGATTGTCGCTGATTACATAGGTGTTTGAACCGGTTCCGGAAGTAACGAGCTGATCGCCGTATGAATTATAGACCTCCAGTTTGTCAATTGCCGGAGTAGTGAATTCAGACTCCGACATTTCAAATCTGTCAGTTCTGAGGATGGTGTGACTCTTGTTTGTAAACCATGTTAATTCGACATTTCCCGACGAATTGAATCGGGCATATGCTCCGGCGGCTTCAGCTATCCAAGCGAGAATTTCACGCGCCGTATAGTCTGCGCTGGAAAAAGGATTGAATGTAAACTGTTTGTCAGAGTTAATAAACGTTAATGAAACCGGGTTTACTCCGACAAAATCGCATAATTTCTGATATATTTCCCCCAGTGTCGTCGGGAACGTAAGTCCGGTAATAAAATCTTCTGCGGAAATATCGAAGTAAACCATCCTGTCATACGCGGAGAAATTGATTAATTTGCCCCGTACTTTCTCGGGTCTTTCGCCCTTGAATATTCCAAGAGTGATGTATTCATAATCACCGTTGATTTTAACCCCGATCTGCAAGGTGAATTCCTGATTGAAGTTGAAATCCTGAAATTCGCCGTCTGTATTAAACAGAACCATTTCAACCAACGAAGAAACCGCGCGGCCCATCGTCATATCGGTTTCGCCGTTCAACACCTCAGTCAAAGTAAGTCCGCCGCTGGATACCGATATATTACTTTTGCTGATTACCGTTCCGTCCTCAAAAACAATTTTTATATCCTGTTCGGCATGATTTCTTATGGCTGTCAGTAAATCGGCAATTGGCTTAATTACGCTGACGATCTCGCTTGTGGTGTATTCGCTTGTGTTTCCGTCGCCGTCATATGCGCAGACTCGATACTGCACAGTATTCCATGACGATAATATCGTGTCGGCATAAACCGTCTCAGAGCCCCTGTAAACCTCCGTGAAGCTTGCATTATCCACCGACCGTTCAAGAATATACCCGGTCGCATTTTGGACCCCAGACCAAGCCACGGAAGCCGACGCGCCCGAATTTAACTCGGGAACAGTTATGGATTCCGGAGCAGTTATAGTTACTCCGCTTTGCTGTACGGATATCAGAACGCTTTCCGTCCAATCTGAATTTCCGCTGTCATTAACGCTTCTGACTCTGTACTGAACCGTAGTCCATGAGGAATCCGACGTGTCGATATATAGCGTGTTTTTTGTCCCGGTGCTTATGTCTGTGTATTCACCGCCGTCAACGGAACGCTGCAGGTCGTATGAATCCGCGTCGGTTACTGTCAGCCATGCGACTATAATGTTGTCTCCGGCGGATACGCTTTCTGACATTGTCTGGAACACGGGGGCTTCAAGCGACGTTTCGGAAGAAATTACAGTGATGTCTGCGCTTGTTGTATATGCGCTTGCTGAAGCATAGTCTGTCCCGGTGTATCCAATGACACTCATTACACGATATGCTAAAACTGTATATTCCGGCAAAATTTCATCTGTATAAGATGTATTTGTACCAGCATATATTTTTGTAAATTCTCCGTCGTTTCCTATTTTACGCTCCAATATATATGTAATTGGATAATTTGCAGGCTTAGACCAAGTAATTGTTGCTGTTTTCCCGCTTGTTAATGTTGGAACATTAATTGATGATGGTTGATTTGGAGCCGCAGCTCCTGACATTGTATAACATCCATCATCATCAACGCTTTCTGAAATAGTTAATAACGGATGAACATTACACAGAGGTCTTATACCATATATTCCCGAATATGATGATAAATAATAGATTCCACCTGTTGAATCTACTGCCCTGACTTGATATGAATTATCAATAACAGGCGATCGAAGAAACCAGTACCATCCTTTTGCTTCTGTAAATTGTGTATGAGTATAATCATTATATTTAATACATTCAGTAGAAGGGTATGCTACTCTTGAATTGTCATCACTGAATAAAGCAAATGTTTTTTCGTATGCTTTAGATTCCAACCCTACTTCGACAGCTGAAGCGAGAAATACTCTTTTATAATCGTATTCATAATCGCCGCCATCCGTCGCAGTGTTAAGTTCAACCAGTTTCGTAGTCCAATCCATTAAACTAACAAATAGAGTATCCTGCATATACAAGAATCCCGGCAATGTATTGTAAGGATTATATCCGTCATACACGTTGTCGGTATTAGGCGGTGCATCATAACTATGTTGTGCGCTATACCAATTGCCTGCCGAATCCCAACTGTTTAACCATTGAACAATATTAGATACAGTATATCTATTATATCCGTTAGTTCTTGGCCCGTTATCAGTATTATCACTTTCTTTTGCATCGAAAGCCATTGTTCTGATAATTTTATCAGTAATTAAAGTGATACATCCATTAACATTGCTTTTATCAGCAACTTTCCAGATAATCGTATTTCCTAAAAAAGATGTATAATTACCGGCTACAGGTGTTTTTATTTTATCACCGACATTGAGTTCTGAAAGTAACATAATTTTTAACCTTAAAATTCAATGATATTGAAACTCAGATCGAACCTTGCGACTTCTTCTGAATTGATCCAATAATAGTGCGTTTTCGCTTCTCTGTTTCCTGCGTAGTATTCGCCAGACCTTGTACCGTTGAAAACATACGGATTGGGAGTTACGGCAGTAAATTTTTCAGCGTTGACAGCGTTAAGAATTGTAGCCATCGTACTCCATGACAGACACTTCCACTTGAAAGAATAATTGATTTTCTGACCTATCTTTGAACGATGAAGCACCGCTTCGCCGTCTCTTTCCGCGCTTTCGTCCACATCGGCAATCTGGGGATTCCATTCGGCAGGGTCGGGAATTGCAACCCCGCCGAAGGACATACCCATATCGTATCTGAGAAGGGAAGAATCAACTGACATACATCATCCTCCTGTCACTGTTTCAGCCAGCTTCTGAGACTTCTTGACAACTCGTCCAAGGGATACGGAAGGAGACACAATCAGCTCTTTTTCCGCTATCTTCCGAAGAAGTCTGTTCTGTTCTCTGAGAAGGCTGTTCTGTTCTTCCGAATTGCCGCTGTCGCCCGAACCGGAGAGAACGCTGTTCATTGCAGCCGCTACGCCGTACTGGATTCCGGCTATGATCTGACCGTTGTTGGCTACAGCGTTTCGTCCGCCGATTGTTCCCACCATCTCGGGACCGGCTTCTCGTGCGATGAAAAGCTGTCCGATAGACGGATATCCGCCGGAGGCAAAACCGGGTAATAATGATGAGTGAGGGCCGGGAAGCTCTACTTCAAAAGTGGATGAAAAACCGGTTTTACGTAACGCGCTTGAAACCTCATCAATAGACTTTAAAGCTTTGCTGTTGTCTATTTTGATTTCGGTTTTCTGATTGTTGAGATTGGATAAATTTTCAGTAAATAATTTAATCTTTTCTTTACTGTTGTCTATGATTCCGCTCAAATTGCTTACCGCCGTCTTTTCGTCAGTGAAGGCGGTTTCTGCATCGCTTAATTCTAAGGTCAACAATTTCCATTCATCTCTTGATACATTAACGCTTTCTTTTGTTATAAACAGAGCCTTGATTAATCCTTCTATGCTTTCGGTAGAAATATCTGTTGCCTTTGATATTCCATATTCTGCTTTGGCTGTATCGGTTAATGCGTCGTAAATTTTTTGCTGAATATCTCTATATCCATGTTCGGTTTCGGTCAAATTCTTTTCCGCAAGCTCCAAATCGACAAGCGCTTCAGCTTGAATCCTATAGGCTTCGATAATGGCATCCTCATATGCTACGGTCATATAATATTTTTCAGTTTCTTCGATGAGTTTTGTAACTTCATCTTTAGTCTGAGTGATATATGTACCGTCAAATTCTATCGTGATTATGCCCATGTCGTTTATGCTCTGAACCAGTCCCTTTAAGGTTTCGGTTTCATAGGAAGTTCTTTCTTCGACCGGAATGTCATTGATAGAAAACGCCTGATGAACGAGTTCTTTTAATATCGCAAAATTCTTTTCTGTTTCCGCTATATTTGCGTCGATATTTGAAAGCTCCAGCTGAAGGTTTACGGAGGTTTCAAGATCGATCTGAGCAAGGTTCATTCGCTCGTTCCAGTATTTGCCGATTTCGCTGTTGTAATAATCTCTCTCAAGCTTCTCGTTTTTGCCTATGGTAAAGCCTGCGATTGCGACGGAAAGTGCGGCTGCGATTCCTATAGTCCATCCGAGCGGTCCGGTGCCGAAAACGAGCAGGGAACCAACGATGCC
>JBJDZF010000018.1:0-2624 GCA_051867855.1 Eubacteriales bacterium | reverse complement strand
TTTATCGAGACTTCCTCAAACATTCCGCTGTAATCGGGTGTGTTCAATGAAGTTCCCAGTAAATTACTGCTTCCGACGATATTCAGCTCATCAAAACTTGCCAAGGCTCTTTTGTTGGCCGCAGCGGTTTCGTCGGCCGCTTCCGCGTATTCCTTCTGCTGTCGGATTGCCTTAGTCCATGTTGAAGCGCCGGATAATTTCGCAATGAATTGATTCAGCCAATTTATGCCTTCAACAATTTTGTCCGTAAGCGCGTCGAAATAGGGAATAAGAGCGTTGATTACCGGAGCTCCTGCAGCGCCTAATGAATTTCTGAAATATTGCAGCGATGTAGCCGCGTTATCCATACTGACCGCAAAATCGGTTCCGGCAATCTTGCTGTATTGATATAAGTTGTCAGTTCCTTCTTTAAAACCGTCGGTAATCTGATTAAGAGTTCCGGCAATCGCTCTGTATCGAATAATCCTGCTGAACATGTTTGTGAATTTATCAAACATACTTTGACTTCCAAACATGTTTGTTTTCAGTTTCTTAAACTGATTGCCAACAGCTTTCAATACGGTTACGGTCTTTGTGGCACTCAAGGAAAATTTCTTCATACCTTTACTTAAACTGTCGAAGTCGTTGATATAATCCGTATCTTTAAAAGCAATTTTCAACGCGGTTCTTAATTCGTTGAGTCTGGATGATAATGTTTTTACTTCCGGTGAAGCTTCGGCGGCTTTTTCACGGATGAACTTTAAGGGGTTTACATCTTCGGAAGTTATCATTTCGGGAGTATCGGCCCATATAGCGTTTGAATAACGGTCGGAGCTTTTGCCTATGTTATCGAGTATTCCTGACAAAGTCTTGCCTTCTACAATAATATCCGAGAAGTTGTTTTTAATTTTTTGTGAGGCTTCGGCGGCTTCTGTGATTTTTGAATCCAGTTCACTGGGAAATGAAAAACCGGTTTTTATACTTCCGCTTATATTTTTCAAGTCCGAAAATTGAAGTTTAACCTTTTCAATCGCTACGCCGTACTTTTTCATGCTGTCCTGTAATTTCTTTACGCTGTTGTTCAGAGAATCCGCATTTTTCACGGACTCTTTCGATACAACTTCGTTCGCGGAACCGCTTTTAGCTGACTGAAAAGGGCGTCTGAAATACTCAAGATTTTTTTTGAGTTTCTCGAGTTGCTTCTGTACGCCGGAGGTATCGGCTTCGACTTTAATCTTCAGCGTTTCTATTACGTTTTCTGCCAATTATTTCTTTTTCCTCCTTTCCTGTTCCGGTCGGTGCAACTCCGGTTATTGCTTTGATTATACTAAGCTGGCGTTTTTTCTCATCAGCCGCAGCCAGAGCTTCTTTTTTTTCGTTAAGTCTTTCGAGCTGTCTGTTTGTGGCAGGGTGCGGTTCTCCCGGATAATCTATTGGTTTCGTACCTTTTCTTGCAAACGCATGAAGTATCGGAGACAGACAGCCAACGGCTTCGTAAACATAACGTCCAAAAAGCCATGCGCGGTATTCCGTTTCTTCGATTTCACTTTCATATGCCTGCTCATAAAAGGGAAGGAACGTATAATCTCCAAACCAATAATCGCTGCATGATACGCCGATAGACATATAATAGGGGCAAAGGTTATCGGCGAGATCCGCGAACCACGTCTCGTTTGAGTTATCCTGTTCGTCGGAGGAAGATTTCAACCCTGAATCTTCCTCCAGCGCGTGTTTCCCTTCGGCTTCATTGAGTCAACACATTCGTTTACCATCGAAATAAGGGCTTCTATAAGAGTGTCGTCGTTTTCGCTTTCTTCCGAAAGTTCGGAGAAAATTTTCTTGCGAAGGTTCATGGAGGTGTCTTTGTGATTTGCGTTGAACGCGGCGCAGAATAAATCTTCGGCGGCACTGAGCGCATGATCCTCGATATTTCCAAATGAGAATCCGTTTTTCTCAAGCTTTTTGAGGGTGTCTATAGTGAAGCAGAGCGAATATTCTTTTCCGTCGTATTCGAAATTAATAGTTGAACGAGCCATATTATTTCTCCTTTGTTTTGTTATTTAAAATCAGAGGCTGGACGAAAGATGAGGCAATTCGGTAATCGCAAACGCAAGGGTTGCTTCTCTGACTGCTTCACCGTCCGCGCCTGTCACGATGATTGTGTAAGAGCCTTTGAAGTCCCACTTTCCGAGAGTTCCGGTAGGCTCCATTAATCCGTCGCCGTCTGAATCTGTGCCGCCAAACCACAAGGAAAATTCATGTTCTTCGCCCTCGTATGTCTTCAATGTTTCTATGTCATCGAGGTCATAAAGTATAGTATAGCTTCCCGATACCGACTGCTGTCTTCCTCTGATCTGCGGAATAAATGTGTGCGATAATGTATCCGCGTCAAGCATACTTGGTTCAGCTCCAAGGTCGGGATAGCTTCTTATGTTGACGAGTTTTTCATATGAAGATGAATCGTTTTTCTTTATCATCAAAAATGATCCGACTGATGAACTTGCCATATTTATTTCTCCTTTGTATAATAAAAAATAGGGGCTATATGCGTACAGCACATAACCCCATCGAGTTCTTCTCTCTGCCCGTTGGCAGGGAGGTTTTTATTTTTAAGTTTTTATTTCCTGTAAAGCAGATTATCTCTG
>JBJDZF010000017.1:0-7336 GCA_051867855.1 Eubacteriales bacterium | reverse complement strand
AAAACACCGCGCTGCCTGCAAGGGATGACGGCGGGTATACCAAGATCTGCGAGCCTTTGGCAATCTCCGTGGGTCTTGCCTCCGATACCGAGGAGACACATAAAAACGGAATGTGTTACATTTTCAGACTTGAGGACGGAAGCTTTGTTGTATACGACGGCGGATGGGATTACAGCACAAACCGTATGAGTGAGAAAATATACAAGGTGCTTGCGAAAAACGTCCCGGCGGGACGTGACATAGTTATATCCGCATGGGTGATAACCCACGCGCATACTGACCATTGCGGAGGATTTAACACATTTATAAGGAGTTACCGCGATAAGGTTACGGTGAAAAATATACTTCTCAATACCCCCAACGACGCTTTCTGTACGCAGCTGGAAATGAAAAGCAAGGTGGATTATTTCAGAAACACGCTGAAGATGTGCGCCACTGCCGACATCATCAAAGCACATCCCGGGCAAAAGCTCGTATTGCCGGGAGCACAGATAGAGGTGCTTTATACGCTGGATCTGTATGACGCCGATACCCTTGACGAGTTTAATACCGCGAGCGTGGTAACACGAATTACGATCGGCGATCAGTCGTTTATGATGACAGGGGATATGTCGGAAAATTCAAACGCCACATTGACGGATATGTACGGCAGTAAGCTCAAGAGCGACTTTGTTCAGGTTTCCCATCACGGATATGCGGGAGGAACGGTGAAGTTTTACAATTTGGTAAAGGCGGACTACGTTCTCTGGCCTGCGTCAAAGGTGGGCTACGATGAAATGAAAAACAAGGAGCGCAATTCGATTTTCAAGTCACTCAGCGACAAGAGATTGATTGTAGCCCTGGACAACATAAGCATAATAACCTTGCCGTATTCAGGCGACGGTGCCGTTACGGTGCCGTGCAGTGAGTATCTGAGCGAATGAAAAAGGGCGATCTGTTGCCGAGATACGTAAGAAAAAATATGATTTAAAAGTGAGTATCTGCGCGAATGAAAAAGATGGATCTGTTACCGAGATACGTAAGAAAAAAATATGATGTGGCAGTTATCGGCGCGGGCATGGCGGGTATCTGCGCTGCCATAGCCGCCGCACGCGGCGGCGCATCGGTTGTACTTGTGGAATCGCGGCCGATGCCCGGAGGAAACGCAAGCTCCGCGGTGCGTATGCACATATGCGGTGCAAGCTGTCAGACTGCGAAGAAAAATGTAAACGAAACCGGGATACTGATGGAGCTTTTGCTTGAAAACAAAAGACTTAACCCGAATTTCAATTTTGACATCTGGGATACCGTTCTCATCGCCGCCGTAAAGAAAACCCCGGGGCTCGATCTGTATCTGAACACTGTCATGCACACGGTAAAATGCGACGGAAAACGGATCTCCGAGGTTGTATGTTATCAGAGCACAACCGAAACGACCCTGACGTTTGAGGCGGAGCTGTTCATGGACTGTACAGGTCACGGTACTCTCGGATTTTTTGCGGGAGCCGAATACCGCATGGGAAGCGAGGGAAAATCGGAATTCGGGGAAAGGGACGCCGAAGATGAGGAGAACGGGAATCTTATGGGGAATACGCTCCTGTTCAAGGCGGTGGACCGCGGGTATCCCGTGGAGTACAAAAAGCCGGATTGGAGCTATACCTTTACTGAGGAGCAGCTTTCAAAACGGATACACAGGAGCTTTTCCGGTGCACTTGACGGAGAGCGCGTAACTGAGGACGGCAAAGGCCTGCCCGAGCTTTACTGTGCGGATTACGGATATTGGTGGATCGAGCTCGGAGGTGACAGCGGGGACATAATAGGCCACGGAGAGGAAATACGCGATGAGCTTGTACGCTCCCTCTGGGGCATATGGGATCACATAAAAAACGGCGGCGACCACGGCGCGCAAAACTTTGATCTGCAGTGGTGCGGTATAGTACCGGGCACCCGTGATTCCCGCAGGCTTGTGGGAGGATACATACTCAATGAGAATGATATCCTTTCAAACAGGGTCTTTCCCGACGCGGTGGCATACGGCGGTTGGCCCATGGACATACATACTCCGGGAGGACTCAGGGATACCGATAAGGCGCCGAGCCGAGTCATTAATTTCGACGGGCTTTATACGATTCCGTTCAGATGCTTTTATTCCGCAAATATAAAAAATCTTATGATGGCGGGAAGAATTATCAGCGCGACGAAGCTGGCGATGTCCAGTGCCCGCGTGATGGCAAGCTGTGCCGTCGGCGGGCAGGCGGCGGGTACTGCGGCGGCAATCTGCATATCGAAGGGTAAGCTTCCGGCAAATCTCGATGCCGCAGATATAAAGAGCGTCAGAGAGCAGCTTGTAAAGGACGACTGCTATATACCGTACAGCGATATAACCGTTCCGGGAGATCTCGCGCGGAATGCCGTTGTCACCGCCTCGAGCGAAGTATTTGGCTTTGAAGCAAAAAATGTAATTAACGGGAAAACGAGAGCAGACGTTGCGGGAAGTAATTGCTGGCATTCCCGTGGATTATCGCCGCGCGGAGAGGTGCTGACGCTGAAGCTTAAAAAAGCCGTGTCCGTAAATGAGATACGACTTGTCTTTGACCCGAATCTGTCAGGAGAGCTTGCAATATCACTTTCAAGCAAAAAGCAGGCACAGCAGACAAGGGCTCTTCCCGAAGAGCTCGTGCGCTCATACACCGTTTTTCTCAAGAAAAACGGGGAGGTTCAAAAGAGTATCGAAGTGCCGGAAAATCATTTCAGACTTGCAGTTCACAAAACGGAAGAGGTTTGCGCGGATGAGGCGGAGATCAGGATAAGTTCCACATACGGCGCGGATTTTGCGGCTGTTTATGAGGTGTCATTATATTGAAGCAAACATGAAAGGTTACACATATGAGATTGTCCATTTGTCCCCGTAATTTCCAAGGCCTGAACGGGAAACGCACAAGAGTTGAGGAAAGTATGCAACTGTGTGCGCAGGCAGGATTTACCTGCTTTGATTTCGGAGTGCGTTCGCATATCGGGAGTAGCTTCGTTTACTACGATGACTGGGAGAAAAGCGCCAATGAGCTGGCGGAAAGTACACGGTCGGCGGGATATACTTTCATACAGTCCCACGCCCCTTACGCATTTCAGCTCTATAATGACATCGACTACTACCGTGAGCTGACCTACCGTTCGTTTCGCGTAGCCTCGATTCTGGGCGCCGAATATATCGTAATTCACGGACTTTTCAGACCGGATCCGGGGAGTGAGCCTGATTTCGAAGAGGATTTAGAACGCTCTTATGAATTTTATGCCCCGTTTGTCGAGCTTGCCGAAAAGCTTGGGATCGGAGTGGCGGTGGAGAATCTGTTCAACTTCGGAAAGAAGCATATTTTCACGGCGGACGTGGAGGAACAGGTGGCTCTCATTGAAAGATTCGGTTCCGATAATGTTTCTGCGTGCTGGGATGTGGGCCACGCGCACGTGCGGTATGGCGAGGAGCATCTGACGCATATGAGAAAGCTCGGATCTCTTTTGAGCTGTACACATATTCACGACAATATGCAGTCGAAGGATCTGCACATCCCCGCATTCCTGGGAGAGATAGACTGGACGGAATTCATGAAAACACTGCGCCGGATGGATTACACGGGAGATATCAATTTTGAACTTAAGGTGTGTCGGATGCCGGAGGAGCTACTGATGCCTTATCTCAAGTATATTTACCGTTCGGGTGAGTGTATGCTGTCGGTATTTCAGAATGAAGAAGAAAGAATCAGCGAGCGTATTAAGGTATCCGGAACGGAGAGCGGAATATGAATTTTATTGTTTATGCGCACAGAGGAGCCAGTGAATACGCTCCCGAGAATACATTCAGCTCCTTTTACCTGGGCTGTCGCATGGGAGCCAACGGAATCGAGACCGATGTTCGCAGAACGCGGGACGGTGTGCTCGTGCTTTTTCATGACGATACACTCGGGCGCGTTGTCGGACGGGACGGAGGTATAGGGGACTATACCTACAAAGAGCTTTCGGAAATGCGCGTCCGCAACGCGAAAAACGGAACGGAGGACGTGATCGTAAGATTTGAGGACTTTTTACATTACTTTGGATTCAGAGAGCTGAACTTTGCCGTTGAGCTTAAGGAAGAGGGCTTGGAGAGAGAAGTCATCTCATTGCTTGACGGATACGGCATGAGGGAAAAGACGGTCATAACATCATTTTGCTATGATAACCTTGCCCGTGTAAAGGCACTTTGCCCGGACTTCCGCGTCGGGTATCTCGCCGATGATTTTGACGCGGAAAAGAGCGCTATGATGAGGGAGATCGGCGGGGAGCAGCTCTGTCCGAAGGCGAGCAGGATAACGGAGAACAAGGTGGAGCACTGGCACGGGCTTGGATTTAATGTACGTGCGTGGGGAGTCTACGACGCAGAGCTTATGAAGGCGGCATACCGATGCGGAGTTGACGGAATGACGGTAAATTTCCCGGACTTGCTTGTCGGATATATCGGGCAGGGGCAGGAATGAGCATATGAAGGAGTACTGGAAGTACCGCCTCGCACCCTTTCGGCTTTCCGATGAGCTCTACCATGTGGGGACGAAAAACGGTCCGTCATATCTGCTTGACACCCGTGACGGAATTGTGCTTATAGACACGGGTTATCCGCAGACGCTTTATCTTCTTCTGGAGAACATCAGAGCGCTCGGTTTTGACCCGTACGGTATCAGACATATCATTCATACCCACGGACATATTGATCACATGGGCGGGACGAGGGCGCTGGTTGAACTTACCGGTGCCGTAACTTATATCGGAAGCGGAGACGAGGACGCAGCCGCCGGACGCAATGAGCTCCATGCGGCGAGAGAAGTCAATTGTGTGTATGAGGAGCCGTTTGAGCCGGATGTGATAATACACGACGGGGACTTGCTGAGCTTCGGGCAGACCGAAATAAGCTTTATGTCTACGCCCGGCCATACACTCGGAACCTTATCCGTATTTTTTGATGTACACATTGACAGCAAAGCCTACCGGGCGGGTATGTTCGGAGGTGCGGGGCTGAATACTCTGACGGACGAATACCTCACCGAATACGGACTCAAGAGAGACATGAGGAATATGTACCTGCAGAGTATCGAACGACTGCTCGCACAACACGTTGAATTTCACATCGGAAATCATCTGTGGGACAACCAAAGCCTTGACAAGGTCCGTGATATAGGAAGCGGTGAAAATCCGTTTCTCGCACACAACACCTATTATGAGTTTCTGAAATACAAAAAAGAAAAAGCTACGGAGCTTTTCAATAAAAATCAATGGAAAGAAGGGGAACAACAATGAAAAACACAAACAGAGTCGGCATCAGGGTATTCTTATCGTTATTGGCAGTGTTGTTGTGTATAGGTGTATTTCCGTTTTACGCATCGGCTTTGGGAGAAGCGGAGGAACCAACCGTGTCGATCTGCTCCGAGCCGTGGGACGGCTCATCGGTGTCCGAATCCCTTGCGGGGGACGGTAGCTCGGAGGAGACAGCGTATATAATCGCGACACCCGCCGACCTCGCTTACCTCGGAAAAAGCTCTCACACCGACACCTACGAGGGAAAGTACATAAAGCTTACCGCCAACATCAATATGGGCGGGCACAATCTGTATTCGGCAGAAAACAACTGCGTAATCGGTGACTCTACATACCCGTTCAAGGGAATTTTTGACGGTCAGGGCTTTACCGTTTCGAATTTTTCGGTCTACGGTACGAATTCCGCCGGACTCTTCGCAATCATCAGCGGTGCGACGGTCAAAGATCTTTGCGTCAGTGCGGCACAGATAGGTTGTGAGGCAGCAGAGGGAAGCGCGTCCACATATGCCGGAGGCATAGTCGGGAGAATGGGATCGCTCGGAGGAACGATAACAGGATGCAATGTATATCTGTCCGATGTGAAGGCTATGACAAGCATTGGCGGTATTGTGGGAGAGGCACAGAAAGCAACGATAAGCAACTGCGTAAGCTCTGCCACGGTGTCGGATATATCGGAGAATACGGTCGCACAGTTGATGGCGGGCGGAATTGTGGGGAACAGCTATACGGTGCTTAAGGATGCAGATGCGCCGATCTCAATCGAAAATTGCGTAAATTACGGCAGCGTTTCGGTTATTGATGAGAAAAAGCTCGCACAGGGAATGAAATCGGCAGGCGGTATCATTGGTGTTATGAGTAAATACGACGTCGTTTCCGGGTGCTGTAATTTCGGTTCTGTTTACGCGGAAAGCACATCATACAGGGTTACAAGCGGCGGCATTGTGGGCAGAGTCAGAGCCGCAAGCTTCTCCAAAACGGACGAGGTAACCATCAAAAACTGTCTTAATTTAAGCGACAGTATTTCCGTTTCGGGAACGACATCCAACGTCGGATTGATAAACGGTTATGTACAGACCTGCACATTGACTCTGGAAGGTTGCGCCTCGGTGCAGACAGGAGAGTCACTGGCGGATGCTGGGATAAACGGGGCGGTTCATGCTTCCAACGGTGCTTTGGTTGAACCCGAAGAAAACCAAAACACCATTGCAACAAGCGAAGCGGATGTGAGCGCAATAAAGGAATCCGCCGCGACGCTTTGCGGCACGGTTTCCGATTCCATGGCATTTAAAGCTCACATTGCAGGCGTTCAGGAGCACAGCACGGAATCCGCGTTGCGTTTTATCATGGGGGTGGACTCTCTTGATTATAAGAACGCGGAATTCAGGATCACCGCGACTTACACGCAGGGCGGAGAGGAAAAAACAGCATATAACGGCTATGAACCCATTACCAAGGCTTACTCCTCCGTCACGGCTGACGGCAATACCGTAACACCGCTTGAGCTCGGCAGTAAATATTTGGTCACTATGAGCGTTACCGACATTCCGAGCGGTGTGGGGGATATTACATTTGACATCAAAGCGTGTGTGCGCGATCTTGACGGTACATTCATTCTTGTTGACTGCGGTACATATACATATTCCTCGGGCTCATGAGTAAGGAGGTATTTGAAATGAAGGTATATGAAAATCCCGTAATTATCCTTGAATCTGTCGGACTTCGAGACATAATTACTTCATCTCAGTCTCTGTCGGAAGTTATTTTTGATCCCGAAGACGAAATAAAACAGGTGTTCGGAAGTGTTTCGTGGAACTGACGAGTATTCTCCGAATGTCATGTGCAATCATTAAATAAACTTACGGGGCTGTTGCGGATGAGCAACAGCCCTTCGGCTTGTAGACAAAAGATACACCGACTGTCAATGTGAATAACTCCTATACCCGCAATCTGAAAGCACTCCTCGGAGTGCTTTTTTGTATGCCCAAACGGTACAATTGTCATATTTTATCACATTTTG
>JBJDZF010000016.1:0-7412 GCA_051867855.1 Eubacteriales bacterium | reverse complement strand
CAAAGCAGTGCGCACACCTTTGCAGGAAAGGAGCAAGGCGGTCTGTCAGAAAGTCTGTCTCCGGCGTGGTAGGCAATACCTGCCTCGGTCGTATTGGATATAACAAACCTGAAATCAGGGTTCTCTGCCAATGCAAGATATGCTTCATAATCCTCATAAGGATTAATACAGCTTTTTATGACGTCAATCAGCTTACTCTCCTCACGCGCCCTACCGTTCTCTATTCCTCTCATGATCAGGTGGTAACTTCCGTTTTGTTCTTCAAGCGTTGCACACATTCCTTTTTCAATAGGTTGAACCACCGCCACTCCGCCATTAAAATCGGTACGCTCGTTGACACATTGGAGCATCCAATCAGCAAAGCCGCGAAGGAAGCCACCCTCACCGAATTGAATTACCTTATTATTCATAGGAACATCTCCTTTCTCAACAGCCGCGTTTTACCACTTTACTCGATAATTATGAACACCCTTGCCTATAAATCCCGCCTGTAAAAATGACTCCGGGTCAGAACGTATGATATAATCGATATAGCTCATCATCATATCTGCCGTCAGTTTATAACCCATGGGGTTCATATGCCCACCGAGATAAAACTTCTTTTTATACTCCTCATCATACACCGGAGCATAACGGTAAAGGTCAATAACATATGTATTTTCGAAATAGTTTGCCAACTTATACAGTTTCTCTGCATGCGCGGAGCGTACGCAGTCATTCTGATCCATTTGGCGTGGCATACTTACAAGAAAAAATTTTGCATTGGGTTGCAACTCCTTCAAACGCTGAATAATGCGCGAATACCACCCGCAGAATGTTGGAGCATTTTTGGTATAGTCGTCCTTGTTTATATCCGAAACGTCTCCGAGCGGATAAGAATTTCTGACACTAAAGAGATCGTTAACGCCAAGTGCTATGATGTATGCCTGACAAAGCAGATCTTCGTTCCAAAATCCCTTTTCCTCAGCAAAACTCTCCATATAAATCTTTGACGTCATACCGCCGCAGGAAAAATTATACACCTTACAGCCCACCCTGCGGGCTATATACTGCCCCCATGAATACTCAAAATAATCATTATATTGGGTTTGTGTACCGCTCTCATCTGTGGATTCAAATTCACCTGAAGATAGGCTGTCTCCGATACAGCCTATTGTTCTGAAAATTCCGGTAAATCCTCCGTCGGTAATAATTTTGTCAAGCGGTTTTTCATTCTCTGAAATCAAATAATCATCAAGGTTCATTATTTTGTATTCCTCCAGTATTTTTATTCTTTTTGGGCACAATATCATCAAATTCCGACAAGATAATTGCTAACAATCCGAGAATCCCACCCACTATAAGGTTAGTTGAGAGTCTGTCGCTTCCAAGGATGACGGAAACAATGCTTGTGATAACTGCCGAAAACGGCATAATAACCGCGACATTGCTTGCCTCCACATATTTCATGCTATTTGTCCGTATAGTCCAGCAAAACGCCAATGAAATCAGAGAGGCTGAAACCAGAAACAGGATATTCTGAATTTCAAGCGAAAACACAATTTTTTCAAGTGGCTGGGAATCTCCGAGGGCGTCGGGGACAGTTACAAAATTAAGTATTAGAGAGAAAGCCAAGGATACAACAAGTTCTACCGTAGCCTGAACAGCAAGATAAAGCGGCGCATATAGTTTTTTGGCAAATGCTCCTGTACCGGCAATATTTATTCCGTAAAAAAGGCCTGCTATTCCACACAGTATCTCACCGCCTCCCCACATCTGCCCGCCGTTGAATGAATCAGCATTCAGCACAACAGTACTTGCAATGCAAACTCCACAGGAAAGCAATGTAGTAAAAGTAGGCTTTTTATGTATGAAAAAAAACATAAAAATTGGGACCGTGATACACGAAAGATTTTCAAGGAAAGCATACTTTGCGGGAGTTGTATATTGAAGGCCTATTTTTTGAGCCACGTTGGCAAGTGCCAGAAACAAACCCATCGGAATTCCAACCTTCAAATAATCCTTACTAAAAGATCTCAGATGCCTTGATGACATCATGAGGTACACAGGTATTAGAATAAGCTGTGCTGCAACAATCCGAAAAGTGGGAGAATAATATTTATTAAGTTCAAGTGCGACTATCGGATCTATCCCCCATACAATTACCACCAAAATAATACCAATATATGAGATTATTTTTTTGTTGTTTACTTCCTTTAAAATGGGAAATCTAATATTCATTGAGGTTATTTACCACCTTGTTAATAAGAATAGGAAGATATACTGAATAAACTGCGATTTACGCCAATAAAAAATCAATTACTTAGATATACAGGGCATCGCATATGCATTCATGATGCCCTGATATTCATCAAGAAATGCCTCGGCGCTCTTCACCATACGAACCGAGACTTGATTCTCATCCGCAAATCCGAACACAATTGCGAGATTTCCAAAGTATTTGTCAATAATCTGCACTCTTATGCGCAGCTTTTTCTCCTCCGGCCAATCAGCACTGAACGCTGCGGCATATCTATGTCCATCTTCTGGGACACCTGCAATCATATCAGCATATCCCGACTGCGGAAATGCGGCAAACTCATTATGACCGAATCCGAAAACAAACTCTTTTTTACCCTGGCGATTTTCATATTCAAACTTCCCCGTATCCGCCGCGAAAGACAAACGGAACCATTTTATTTTCATAGGGTTATCATGGCAATGAAAAATCCTGCCGTTTATCAACTCTGAAAATGCACTCGCAGATTTTCCAGGCAAAAAAAACAGCCGCTCGTTAAGCAACGTGCTCTGTAATTGTGCATAGGAGGACGAATCTTCGGGTAAATACCCATCAACCATTCGATCAACTATAAGTGAACAAAACGCCTCATAAATCAGATCCGAGGCAACCATATTCCCCTGATTATCAGAATTGACTATAAGAATTAGGTCCTTATGCGGGAGGCAGAGAGCAATCTGAGTACCCATACCTCTCATGGAAAATCCTCCGTACGGAGCTCCCCAAATCTGACATCCATAGCCGTATGAATAGGAATCATAAAAACCAAAATCATTGCTGCAAACGCAAGTGTTTGTAACACGTTTAACATACTCCGCATCAAGATACTGCTTGCCTTCCCATGATCCTCCGTTAAGTAAAAAACGAGCAAACAGCAACAAATCCAAAGACGTACACATTACTCCAGAATCACCGAAAGAATGACCGCCCGGTACTTTGAGACAGTATGCATCCTTGGAAAAACCGATATCATCAAGTACTTTTTCCTGCAAATATTTAAGGAACGGCTTTCCGGTTACATTTTCAACAATAACTCCGAGAATATATGAACCGGAGCTATCGTAAGTGAAGAGCGTCCCCGGAATTTTTTCCGCAGCATCTCGTAAATAAACCTCCGTTCGATCTCTACCCCCCGTCTCAAACCACCAGGTCCCGTTTTCCACGGAGCTCTCCATTTGAAGAAGGTCTCTTACCGTTGGTACGGCATATTCTGATGCTGCTCCAGGGTGCATATACTCCGAAAAATACTTTTTAATTGAGTCCTCTTCGGAAATAAGAGCATCTTGGATACAAAATTCGATGGCAACGGACACAAAGGTTTTAGAAACCGAATACATCCTATGCTTGAAATTGACGTCAAACGGATACCAATAACTTTCACAAAATATACTATTTTCCCTAGCCATAACGACGCTATGAGTTGAAAGTCCCCAATCATCCAGCTTGCGAATAAATCGCAGAACGTCTTTTGACGATATTCCAATACTTTCAGGTGTTGCGTGATCCATTGTATCACCTCCGATTATGCTCCCGAATTTATTTATCTAACTCAACATTTTTAAGATCAAACCCTGCCCTTGATTCAAAATCCGACAATCTCGTAAGGTAATTGTCTCTTATTTTCACATCTTCAAGCACGACCGATTTTAGAACATACCCATTCTGCACAGTATCCCTGACTGCAATGGCAGTACTTTCCTTCACATCACCGTTTTCGTAACAGCTTAATCCGGTTAAATAAACATCCGTAAGCGTAATATTTTCAAATACGGTAGCTGAATCAGCGCTTTCTCCATCATCGTTATAGGAAACCGTCTCTATGGTTATATTCGGCAGTATGCTGTCTTTCACCGAAATATTTTTCACATATCCTCCTCGCCTCGGCGTTGTCTTGAGGTGCAAACCGAATTCGCTATGTCTGAAATCACAGTCCCAAATACGCACATTTTCTATTCCTCCGGAAACCTCACTACCCAGCGCAATGCCGTGCCCAACAATTGAAATACAATCGAAAACATCTACGTTTTTTGTCGGTCTGTTAATTATATTTCCTTCTGGGTTCTTCCCTGATTTGAGTGCAATACAGTCGTCTCCCACATTAAAGACAGAGCCGAACAATGTACAGTTTACGGATGAATCCGGATTCCATCCATCGCCATTACGTATTCCGAGAGATTCAAAACTACATCCGTATGTAACTATATCCTCAGAGTATATCATGTGTACATTCCATGATGGAGAATTCTGCAGTTTCAGGTCTGCAATCACAACATTTTTTGCACTGCTTATATTAATAAGTCTCCCTCTTGCACGCCCGGGAATAGTTTCGGCACATTCATATTCGGCAAGCTTTTCACCGAGAGAATCCATGTAATCCTGCAGCACCACTTTTTCTCGAGCTACTATGTTATCAAACAGCTCCAAACCGCCTCCGGATATCGTCCCTTTACCGCGCAATGTGACATTTACTGCAGTAAAATATCGGTCTCTGTTCATTGTTCCGATGTTAATTAGCGAGCGGTAGCACTCCATCTCAAGCCCCTCAAAACGACTCCGTATCTTCGGCTCGTAATCCTCCACAGCTGTACTTCCCTGAAGTACGGCTCCCTCCTCCAGATAAATCTCGGTTTCAGAGTGAACATTCAGAGCACCGCTCATAAACACACCGTTAGGAATATACACCTTGCTGTCACTACCGCAATCGTCAAATGCTCTCTGAAGCGCTTCTGTGTTCATGGTTTTCCCGTCACCGATAGCAAAATACGGAGCTTTCGTAACGTCTATACGTTTCTTTTTCGGCAGAGTTGATACGGTTTCCTTCCACAGTATACGTCCGTTTACTGTTTGCAGAGAGCATAAATAATTCACGCCCGGAATAAGATCGTAAACAGTAAAATGCGTCTTATCTGTTTCACATATAAGTGTGCCGTCTATGAACGCCCTATACCTCTCGTCGCTTCCAAACAACGATTTGTCCCAATATACCGTAATCGCATTATCAAATTTTAAAATGTGTATTTGCACGATCTACTCCTTTATGGTTAAATCAAATGTTCTCACAACGCTCAACTATACTCAACGTATCATGCATCGCCGACAGTAATTATATCTCTGGGAGATTTTTGCGCGATTGATGATAGTATACCGTTGTAATACTTTCCGAGACATTCGTCGCTTACCCGCTTAATAATTCTTCTGCAATTTTTTCTGCCTGTCTCTGAAAACACATTATATCCATTTTCGTCAATGCTAAAATTTTCCGCATTCGAAACGCCGAAATACTCAGACTCTCCCTCAAAAGCAAACTGTACCGCGGTCAGGTCATAGCTTGCGTTCATCAGTGATTCCATTTTGTCATTACCGCCCAGGTAATAATAATACGACATGTAAAACGGGTCATCCGTATGTATCGGCTTTGCATTCGGGAATCCGCTACGTACTGCGTACCCTATATCAAAGTCGGAAAAAATAACCGGTGTACGGCAATGGCTGAAGAAAACACAAGCCGATGAAGGATCCATAAGTATATTCCACTCATTACCGTGCGGATACTTACCTGCCATGGTTATAACGGCATAAACCTTGCGGTTAAACAGCTCTTCCCCATTCAAGTCCGAAAACTCATCAGAGGTGCTCGTTATCAACTGGGCAAGTGTGGCAAAGGGGCCGATAGCAACCACAACGGCACTATTATCAGGAATTAACGACAAAACCCTCCGGTATGAGGTTACAGCGTCGATGTAATCCCTTACTGTTCCAAATTGCTCTGCAATACGTCGATTAAATTTTTCATATGTATCGGAATCCAAAAAACCATTACGTTTGTTTTCTGCAAATACGCCGACTCTTAATCCGGCATAACGGCATAGCGCCTCGGCACATGGTGCCCCGTACTTACTTGAAGTACAGTTTATAACCGCCGATACTGGCACCGAATACTTTCTTGCCAGCATTGCCATCAGCGCGATGGCACCGACATCGTCACAATCAGGACCGATATCTGTATCAAGAATCAGATTCTTTTTGGACTCTTTAAGCGGGATATAGTGAAAATCTTCCATATATATTGTGAGTATCCTTTAATTATTTTCAGAACTCATACTGAGCCCCAGAGAAGCAATGAAAACACAGGCTGCTTTTCATATATCATCTCCGGGGCTATGTAACGGCTCAATTTTTTGAAAACCGAAGTCTTCATCTAATTATCCATGAATCGACAAATGTGTCTTATTCGAAATTTCAACGCTCCTTCTTTTTCTTGAAAAGCATCACCGAAGCTACCAGAATCATTGTCCCACCCCAAACAACTCCGGTAAGCTCCATCGCGCTTTTACATCCGGTTTTGGTCTCGTCGTCAGTTGAATCCTCTAAAGTCAGGGCAGGAATGACTTCCTCATCAAATTTCTTCCCGCATACAGAGCATATTTTGTATCGTTTACCATCAACTTCTATCTCCGCCTCTTTCTCAACAATCCATGTTTCGCTAGTGTGACCGGTTGCCGGAATTGCACGGGTTTCAACTTCAGCCCAGCAACGATTGCAGGTCTTGCCCTCAACGCCGTCCTTTTCGCAGGTGGGAGCTTTGAAAATCGTCCATTCGGAGCTGTCGTGCCCCAGAGGCTCGATAGTGGTAACTTCATCACACTCATTACATCCTTCTCTTGTACAGTGCTTTGATTTAGAACCTTCCTTAGTACAGGTCGGCTCCTTGTCAACTGTAAATTCCTCAGCAAATGCGTGTCCCAGTGCAGGAATTTCGATTGTATTACTCGGTGAGCCGCAAATTGTACATACCCGCGACTTAAGGCCTTTTTCGGTACATGTGGGTTCTTTATATACTGTTTCCTCATCAGCCCACTTGTGAGCCTCGTCCGTGGCAATAGGTGTGTTGCAACATCCATAGACTCCCGTATGCTTATGCTCGTCATAAGTCCATGTGGGTTCCTGTGCGTGATTAGAAGGATCCAACTCTCCTTCGGTCCTCCCACAAGTCGGGCAACACTTGGGGGTGGTACAGGTTGCTGCAAGCCATTCGCCCTCATGTGTGCAGGAATTTGCTATTCTCTTCATTTTGTAGATAGTATTGCCGAACGTGTTTGAATTATCATTCAGATTGGCTACACTCTTTACCCCG
>JBJDZF010000015.1:0-7445 GCA_051867855.1 Eubacteriales bacterium | reverse complement strand
GCTGACACAGTACGATATGCGCGTGATATACACCGACGGCAACGATCAGAGATCCGAACGGGATTTTTCTCGGCGTGCACAACAGGTTATGGATAACACACTTTCCGTCGGTATAAACACCGTATTTATTCAGGTACGTCCGTTCGGGGACAGTATATATCCGTCGGAGTATTACCCGCCCTCGGAGTATGCGGTAGGCAGGTACGGAAAGGGATTTGACTACGATCCGTTCGGGATCCTGCTGACCGAAGCGCACAGGCGCGGTATTTCGGTTCACGCGTGGATCAATCCCCTGCGATGCATGAGCGTTGAGAAATCGGAACTTCTCGACGGCACGTGGAAGATACGGCAGTGGAGCAGATCGGAAGAATTATCGGGCAAATACATCGTAAATGTCGACGGCACATGGTATCTGAATCCCGCGTATGCACAGGTACGCAGACTTATTGCCGACGGCGTCCGCGAAATCGTCGAAAAATACGATGTTGACGGAATACATATGGATGATTATTTCTATCCCACCGTCTCGCCGGATTTTGACTCGGAGGCATATTCCGAATACATCGCACAGGATGGCATAGGGGATCTGCAGGAATTCAGGCGGGGTGAGATCAACCGTCTCGTACGGGAGCTGTACGGAACGGTAAAGAGCGTGCGCGCTGACGTAATGTTCGGGATCGCGCCCGCCGGAAACATTGACACCGACTACAACATACTCTGCGCCGACGTGTACGAATGGTGCTCAAAGGAAGGGTATATTGACTATCTGTGCCCCGAGATATACTACGGCTTTGAACACGGAAGCGTGCCGTTTACAGAGGTCTGCACCGCTTTTTCGGAGATCATCAAATGCGACTCGGTAAGGCTCATAATCGGAATGTCACTCGGAAAAGCGGCAGCCGCCGCTGCCGGAGAAAAGGATGTCTGGGCGGGAAGCGGCGCACTCGAATGGGTCGAATATGATGATATTCTTTTCAGACAGCTCCAGTACACAAAGCTCATCGGCAACTGCAGCGGCGCGGCGTATTTCTCATACCGTTTTTTCTTTGACCCGAACAGCGGAAAGCCCGCCGATGCCGCACTTGCCGAACGGGAAAGACTCATCCCCTACCTGCGGCAGATAAGCTGGCAATCCGACGCATAAAAACAAACCAAAGGCTACCCGCAAAAACATCTGCGCTATATACACAGCCGAAAGTGTTCGCCCGCATTTTACGGGCAGTCGGATACACCCGAGGCTTTACGCCTCGGGTGTCCTGCGCAGAGGGCGAGATCTCCTTTCGGCGCCCTTTTTATTTATACGGCCGAGGGTAATACGTATAAACAATTTACCGCCGTTTTCATATACTGAAAAAGAACAGCAATGAAAGGACGGAGCAACATATGACATCAAACAACATTCCGAACACAGGCACGCTTGACGGAACCGGATATATCGTAGTGCGCGTTTCCACGGCAAACGGTGCGATACCGATCTCCGGTGCCCACGTCGTTATCCGCGGCGGTGACGTCAACAATTCCGGGGTGATCTATTCCCTTTACACCTCATCATCGGGACTGACCGAAAAAACGGCGCTCCCCGCCCCCTCAAAGAGCTTTTCGGAACAGCCCGGCACGGAGCGCCCATACTCGAGCTACAACATAGATGTTTTCGCTGAGGGATACCGCGACAGCTTTTACGCAAATGTCCCCGTTTTCGACACCATTACATCGGTCCAGCCCGCCAATATGATACCGAAAACCGAAAACGAGTCCCCCGATTCCTTTACCACGGGCGACGAAATAACATACGAGGGTACAAACCCGGAGCTGTAAACATAAGATTCATCTCGGAGGAAAAATAAGATATGACGGCAAACTTACCCGTAATTCCCGAAACGATAACGGTACACCTCGGCCCGCCCGACTCAAACGCTCCGAATGTAACCGTTCCGTTTATAGATTACGTCGCAAACGTAGCCTCGAGTGAAATATACCCGACATGGCCCGAGGAAGCGATCCGCGCAAATATGTACGCGCAGATATCCTTTGCACTCAACAGGATATACACGGAATATTACCGTTCCCGCGGTTATGATTTCGACATAACAAATTCCACCGCCTACGATCAGTCATTCGTCTACGGGCGTGAGATATTCGAAAACATAAATCAGATAGCGGGAGAGCTCTTCAACGACTACATAGTAAGACAAAACAACGTTGAACCCCTTTTTGCGCAGTATTGCAGCGGCACAACGGTTACCTGCGAGGGGCTTTCGCAATGGGGGACCGTCGACCTTGCCGAACAGGGACTTACGCCCTACGACATTCTGCGTAATTATTACGGAGACAATATAAATCTCGTGCTCGATGCCCCCGTAAACGAGGTCACGCCCAGCGCGCCAAATATCCCTTTGCGGCTCGGGAGCGTGGGCGACTATGTCAAAACCATGCAGATACGCCTCAACCGTATCTCGGCAAACTACCCGTCTATTCCCAAAATAGCCACACCCGACGGGGTGTTCTCATATGACACGGAGGAGGCGGTCAAGGAATTTCAGAGGATTTTCTCACTCACACCCGACGGGATAGTAGGAAAAGCGACCTGGTACAAGATACAGCAGATATACAACGCCGTAAAGCGCCTCAACGAACTCAATTCCGAGGGCATTTCTCTTGAGGAGGTCACAAAGCAGTACACGGGTGTCCTGCGCCCGGGAGACACGGGAGACCAGGTACGCAATCTTCAGCTGTTTATCGCCTATATCGCCGCCTTTTATGACAGCATACCGTCGATCGAGGTTGACGGTATATACGGCAACAAAACCGCCGAGGCGGTTCAGGCGATACAGCAGACCTTCGGACTGCCCGTTACGGGAGTTGTTGACGAGAATACCTGGAACACGATATACAGAACATATTTAAGTATAATAGACACCGTTCCCGTTCAGTATCTTGAGGGAAACACGATTCCCTATCAGGGGGTTCCCCTGCGCATCGGCTCCGAATCACCGGAGGTCAGGGTCCTTCAGGAGTATCTCAACTACATCGCGCAGTACTATCCGCAGATAAACACGGTAAATCCCACCGGGTATTTCGGCTCACAGACGCTCCAGGCGGTAAAGGCATTTCAGACAATCTTCGGATACGAGCCTACAGGCACCGTCTCATTTCTTATATGGGACGCAATAGCGAGCGTGTACAACGACTTATACAACGGCTCGCGGATCGGCGAGGGGCAATACCCCGGATACACTGTCGGAGAATAATACAACCATAATAATTTACGGAGACGTTATGAAAAAAGAAAACGAACAAGAAGCCATATCAAATCTTCAGCGATATCTGCGCCGGCTTTCATATACGGACAGCGATATACCCGCGCCTCCTGTCGACGGCGTGTTCGGAAGCGTCACAGCCAACGCCGTTGCGGCATTTCAGCAGAAAAATTCCCTGCCCGTCACGGGAACGGCGGACAGACGGACCTGGGACGCGTTGTACGCCGCATACATGCGCGCGACCGACGAGAACAGCGCACCATACACCGTCTCGTTTTTTCCTCGCATCCCGCTCGGATACAGCCTCGGTTCTGGCGATTCCGGGTTCGTCGTATCCGTACTTCAGCACCTTCTGCGCGAAATAACGGTAATTCATGACGAATTTCCCGAGCTTGCCGTGACAGGCGTATTTGACGAACCTACGCAGGAGGCGGTGACGCTCTTTCAGTCGCGGAATATGCTCCCCTCCACCGGACTGGTTGACAGAAGGACCTGGAACGCCCTTGTCAACACATACCATCACTATGCAGACGGATATGTTCAGTAAACAGTAAATACGCCTCGTGTTTGCCGCGAATCTCCCGGTAAAATTGCAAACGGATAAATAAAGTGCCCAAGTGACGGCAATAATCGGATATGAAGGAATAAACGTTTCAAACTGAAAGAGGAACGGTCGATTATGGCGAACAAATTCACGCAGAAAGCCCAGAATACCCTCAACCGCGCACTGGAAGAAGCGCACCGCATGGGACATACCTACGTGGGCTCGGAGCATATTTTACTCGGACTTTTGACGGAAAAGGATTCCGCGTCCGCGAAGTTGCTCGCGGCACGCGGTGCGGACGCAGAGAAGATACGCAAACGGATCATCGAAATATCCGGCACCGGAACAAAAAGCAACGTAAGCGCCGCGGATATGACGCCGCGCACCAAGAAGATAATCGAGGCATCGGCATATGAATCGGTGCGCAATGCAAACAACTACATCGGTACGGAGCACATACTCTATGCTCTGCTGTGCGAAAAGGACTGCGTCGGAGTAAAAATACTCGAATCCGTCGGAGTATCGGTAAGCGACCTTAAGGGCGACCTTTATAACTACATGGGGCTGTCCGCCGACAAAGGCAGAGGGAATCAAGAGGGCAGAAAAAGCGACGAGAGCAAGCGGATAGGCGGAGCGCCGATGCTCAGCAATTACGGAAGGGATCTCACGCAGCTTGCCAAAAACGGCAAAATTGACCCTATAATCGGGCGTGATGAGGAAACACAGAGAGTTATCAGAATACTCTCGCGCAGAACGAAAAACAATCCATGCCTTGTCGGAGAACCCGGTGTGGGGAAAACCGCGGTAGTCGAAGGGCTTGCCCAGCTTATTGCCGACGGTAACGTACCGGAACTGCTCAAGGACAAGCGCATAATCACTCTTGACATACCGTCGATGATTGCCGGGGCAAAGTACCGCGGGGAATTTGAGGAACGGATGAAAGGCGTGATGGACGAAGCGTCAAAAAATCCGGATATTATCCTTTTTATCGACGAAATACACATGATAATCGGTGCGGGAGCCGCGGAGGGCGCTGTCGACGCCGCCAATATTCTCAAGCCCTCTCTTGCAAGAGGCGAGCTTCGTGTTATAGGTGCGACAACAATATCGGAATACAGACTGCGCATCGAAAAGGACGCCGCACTTGAGCGGCGTTTTCAGGCGGTAAATATCGGCGAACCGAGCGAGTCGGAGGCAAGAATGATACTCCTCGGTCTGCGCGACAAATACGAGGCGCATCACAAGCTCAAAATTTCCGATGAGGCAATAGATGCAGCAGTACGGCTCTCCGTAAGATATATACCCGACAAATTTCTTCCCGACAAGGCGATCGACCTTATCGACGAGGCAGCCTCAAAGCTGCGTATTGAGGCGCATACCTCGCCGGCGGGACTCAAAGAGGCAGAGGGACGTCTGAATGCTCTCACCCATGAAAAGGAAGAGGCAATAACAGCACAGAATTTCGAGCTTGCCGCGCTTCTGCGAGACGAGGAACTGGCGGCAAAAAAGGAATACGACGATATTTACGACAAGTGGAAAAATATACGCGAGGGCGACAGCCTGTGCGTTGGAGAGTCCGATATTGCCGATATCGTAACGTATCGGACGGGTATTCCGGTAAACAAGCTCGTAGAGGAGGAGAGCGAAAAGCTGCGCACACTCGAAGATGCGCTGAAAGCGCGTGTCGTAGGGCAGGACATGGCTGCAAAGGCGGTGGCACGTGCGATAAGGCGCGGTCGAATAGGTCTCAAGGATCCGCACCGACCTGTGGGCTCTTTCATTTTTCTCGGCAAGACGGGAATCGGAAAGACGGAACTGGCACGTTCCCTTTCCGATGCGATGTTCGGCAGTGAGAGTGCCATGATACGGCTTGATATGTCGGAATATATGGAGAAGCACAGCGTCTCAAAGCTCATAGGCTCGCCACCGGGATATGTAGGATACGAGGAGGGCGGACAGCTGACCGAAAAAATCCGACGCCGCCCCTACTCCCTGGTTCTTTTTGACGAGCTTGAAAAAGCCCATCCCGATGTATGCAATCTGCTTTTGCAGATCCTCGAGGACGGAACTCTCACGGATTCACAGGGCAGAAAGGTTGATTTCCGCAATACAATAATTATCATGACCTCAAATGTCGGCGCCTCCTCGGCGGAGGCAACAAAAGCGCTTGGTTTTTCAAGGCCGAGCGCAGAGGAAGAGATTAAACTGGAGGAAAAAAGGATGCTGTCGGCACTCCGCGCCGAATTCAAGCCCGAATTTCTCAACCGCGTCGACGACATAATAGTTTTCGGACCACTGACACGCGACGACATCAAAAAAATTGCGTCGATCATGCTGGATGATGTCAAAAAAAGGGCGATCGCGCTCGGCATAAACGTCACATTCGATGAGAGCGCCGTAGAACTGCTCGCCGAGAAAGGATATAACGCGTCATACGGTGCGCGTCCGCTGCGCCGAGCCGTAACCAACCTCGTCGAGGACCCTCTCTCCTCGCAGCTGCTTGACGGAATCTTCTCATTCGGGGACAGAATAAAAGCGTCCGCGCAGGACGGTCAAATCGTATTCAACAAGTACGGTGCTTCCGCACAGCAATGATAAGAAAGCATAACAAAACCCCCGGGAAGCCTTGTAATTCAAGGTTTCCCGGGGGTTTTGCGTGGAGCTGGTAATCAGAATCGAACTGATGACCTCGTCATTACCAATGACGTGCTCTACCGACTGAGCCATACCAGCAAGTATCGACGACCCTGTAATTATATCAGAACCTTCGGGTTTTGTCAATACTTTTTTTCAACTTTAAGCCGAATTGCGCTCAACAAACTCTAATCTCCTATCTCTGCATGAAGCTTGTGCCACTTTCCGTTCTCCATCATGTACACCGTGTTGTCGGAGAAATAAACCGGGGCGTTGCCGATACGCTCGGTCGAAATGTTTTCAAGCTGTATAAGTCCGAGTCCGGGCAGGCTTTCCGGCGGCAGAATTATCTGTTCCCGCGTGCGCCAGACGTGCGCGTCGGAATAAGCAAACAGGGTAGTTCTCGCGCCCCGTCTCATACACACGTCGGTCTTAACGCATATTATGCTTCCGTCGTCATACGTCACATGAAAATCGAGGGTATACACATATTTTACAAACGTAAACCGGGCGCGTGCACCGCCGTTATCCGAAAATTCCTCCTCGGCGCGCGGCACAAATGTATCAGTGCACCATGTGTAGGCATTCTGAGCCGCGTCGGAGTAAAGAGCGCTTATCGTATCGCAATCCGGGAAGTGCGGATAAACCGATGAAAATCGCAGAATTTCCGTACCGTCACGGCATATCCGTTCGTTTTTTCTCACATAATCGTACATATCTGCCCGGGCGTCCTCCGCCCTTCCCTCCGACTCGCTTACTTCACTAAATTATATACCGCGCCGTCCGCGTATATTCCGGATTAAAAGCGACGCCGGGAATACGCTTTTGTGTGTCTGCTCGCGCAATGAAGCATAAAGGGTACGGAAGGTTTATACCTGCCGTACCCGCGCTTTATATTTCTTATCAAAAACACGGATCTCAGCTGATCGACTCCGAGTCAAGATAAAACATATCACCTACCGCCTTTGCCGTCTCCGGATGGGCGGCAAGCCCCGGGTCCTCGGCAAGTA
>JBJDZF010000014.1:0-1731 GCA_051867855.1 Eubacteriales bacterium | reverse complement strand
AGCACGAATTCCCATGCGTGCTTCAGGTTCAATATTTTTTGAACGTCCTCGGCACTTACGTTGTTGACCTTACCGTTTTCAATAATCAGCTCGGTGTCCGGGAAGGTCGTTGATACTCCTTCAAGCACGGCTTGATCGTAAATAATGGAATTCATATTGGCTCTGACGAAATCCATATTCAAAATCACATCGGGCGCAAGTTCCTCGTGGCTGTAGCCGAGAGATGCAAGCTCCTTTTCTATGGATCGGATTTGTTTTTTGAGTTCTCGTGCTTCCTTGACTCCACGAAGAAGCGTTTGGTGTAGTTCTTCGGAGTAAATCCCCACGTAGGTGGATTTGATCTTGCCTGCTTCGCGTTTGCGTATATAGAGATATTTTTTGCCCGAATTTTCTTTAATATCGATTGAACCTTCGTAAGGTATCAAATTCAGTCTTGCCTGATATTCGGCTTTCGTTCTTAATAGATCTTGTATCGTTTCAAAGGTGTTTTTCATAACGATCCTCCTTTTGGGGAACAATTGCAATTTTATTATATCATAATGTTCCCCAATTTGCAAGCGATTATTCAAAAATAATTTTTTCTCGTCGGGCGTTTTCTTTGAATACTGTGGCGCGCTTTTTGGATAGTGATTACCACAATACCGAGGTCTGGGGTGGGACTTTGGGACCCACCTCAGAAGCTTATAAATTCGCATCCTCACCCAAAGGCAGAAGGAAGGCTTCAGACATTAGCTGCGCTCCGATTCGGAAGCCGTAAGAGAAGGCGTCGCGCTCAGTGATGCTTGCATCTCATCTATACAGTCCTCATACTTTTCAAGTGTTTCTTTCTGCTTATCCGTGAGTGTACCGTTTAGTTCCTCACGGTTACGGGTGACCAGTTTCAGTAGTTCCTTCAAACACTTGTCATCACGCGTGCATTGCTCGAAGGGGAAGATGTTACCGTACCAGAGTTTGTCAATCGTTTTCATGGTTTCCTCCCCGAGAGCGTGCGGTCGATGACTCTTATCAGCTCATCCCATCCTTCATTGAGCCACTTATCATGCCGACCAATCTTGAGCCATCTCTTTGAAATGAGATCACGTATGATCTCTAAACTGACTGTGTCTATTTGTGGAATGAACGGTCTGAGGCTGTCTATAAGAATGGATGCATCGCCTTCCTCGCTTTTGAGTGCACGTTTTGTGACGGTCACCGCCATGACACCAAGTTCTCGGTCGGCATAAAAGGTTCTGCTAATGAGCTTGTCCGCATCGAAAACGGCGACCGCATCTCCGAGTTCTTTGTCGGATATACAGTCGCCGTTTTGATTCAGTTTTAACATTGCAACGATGGTTTGGCGGACGAGCTCCATCTCGATCCACGTTCTGCCGTCCTCGGTTCGCTCGTCTATACCGAGCGTCATCGCCTTTGCCGCCACTGCGCTCATGATATCATATTTTTTGCCGCGGTACAGTTCTTCAATCGTAATTATTGCCATGTGTGTTACCTCCTTGGTTTTTGGTAACACACAATATACCACAGAAAGGGACGGGAGTCCAGCGAAAGGCTGAGGAGTTATCAATCAAGCCACAAATTCAATAGCTCATCTTTGTACGGATAAACAGCGGCATCCGCTAACTTTTTAGTCATTTCTGCATGGAAGGCGGAAATAACAGACCAGCTCTCCGAATTGGTGAAATCAATATCATCCAGAACAACCTCTATGCTACAAGCACGTTTTTTGTTCTTGCG
>JBJDZF010000013.1:0-7515 GCA_051867855.1 Eubacteriales bacterium | reverse complement strand
AAGCTACCTCCGATGGGTTCGTCCGGCTCAAGAAAATTCTCTTGGGTTGCGATTGCGTAAATAGAGGGCGTGGCTATGAAAGGTGTAATGTTTGGTGGGTTGCACTCATTCCGCGACTTAAATCTAATCCTAACAGGCAAGGAAATCGGTTCTCCGCCTGTTAAAACGGCGTTTGTTGATATTCCAGGAGGCGACGGAGTAATTGATCTAACCGACTATTTCGGAGCCGTAAAATACGGAAACCGGAAGTTATCTTTTGAGTTTTCTACAATTGTTCCGCAACAAAAGTTCATGGAGCAATTCGCAGCCGTTCAAAACGCGCTGCACGGGCAGAAAATGCAGATATCGTTAGACGCTGACCCGGAATGGTATTATACCGGTCGTGTTTCTGTTTCTCCGTGGAAATCAGAAAAGAATATCGGAAAAATTACGATTGATTGCGATTGTGAGCCGTATAAATACAGAAACAGCGCAAAAGTTGTGCATTTGTGCGGAAGGAATATTATTAACCTTGACGCAGGAGTTTCCACCAGCTCCGGCGCTTGGGTTAAAACGGAAACTGGCTATACTTTCACGCGCGGAGCTGAGACCGGCGGCAGCTTTGTATATTTCAACGTACCAGTGCAAAAAGGGACACAGTACATTTTTTCTGCAGATTACACGCTAACAACTCGCCTTTTGTACGTTTATAAGGATAGGCTTTATGGAACGTTGGTTGCAAAATCAACGAGCGGACATCCGTGCATATTCACGCCGGAGGAAACCGGAATTTACGTTTTAGGATTGTATGTCGTCGCGATAGAAAATAGCGGCGTGTTTGAGAATATCATGCTACATGATGGAGCGGAAATCGTCGCGTATGAGGCATACGACGCAAGAGAAAAAGAAATCAGCGTTGTATTTAACAATACTCGGAAAAACGCTATTCCGACTATGCGCGCAATCGGAGCTGTTACCGTCGAAAGCAAGTCAAACTTTGCAACTTTGTCCTCGTCTCCGCAAGCGTTCCCGGAATTCACGTTTAATCAGGGAGAAACCAATCTTACGTTTAATGGAAACGGCTATGCGGTTGTTGAATGGAAAGAGGGCGGTTTGTAATGTATCAAGTATATTGCGGAAACCGCCTAATACTCGAAACAGGATCGCAGGATTTACCGATCACAACCGCGAGTTTATCACTTGAAATCGGGAAAACAGGTTCTCTTGAATTTACTATCTATCCGGCGCACCCGAACTACTCCGCTGTAGTTCCTATGGCTATCGTTCTCGTATCTCGAAAATATGAGACGATTTTCGAGGGGCGCGTTCTCGGCATCAAATACGGATTATACAACGAGAAGAAAGTCTCCTGCGAGGGCGATCTTGCATTTCTGATTGACGCTCTGATTCCACCGCACAAATATTCAGGCAGTTTCTCCGAGTATCTGCCGTATATTGTAGATTTGTATAATTCTCAGGTAGATAGCGACAGACGATTTGTTTCAGGAAGTGTTACCGTAGGAGATTTTTACCCGTTTACCGTCGAAGAAAAAGAGTATATCACTGCGCTTGATGCGTTGCAAACAAAAATGGCGATAATATCAGGAGGATATATTCGAATCAGGCACGAAAGCGGCTATAAATACATTGATTTGGTATCTGAATATGGGGACGCGTCCAACATTTCCGGGCAGTCGATCACGCTCGGCGAAAATCTGTTAGACATAACGAGAGAATTCGCCGGAGAAAATGTTTTTTCCGCTATCATCCCGCTCGGAGCGAAAGACAGCGAGACTGGCGAAAGGCTGAATATAAAATCAGTCAACGGAGGAAAGCCGTACATAGAAAACGCAGCCGCCAAAGAGTTATGCGGCGGTATGATCTACAGGAAAGTAGTTTTTGATAACATCACAAACGCGCAGACGCTAAAAACGGAAGCCGAAACATACCTTGCGAATAATTACGCCGGTGAAAATTCCGTGGAAGTTACCGCAGCAGACCTATCCGGCGTTAATCCGTCGTTAGACTTTTTCCGCGTCGGTCAATGGGTGCGCGTTTATAGCTACAGCCATTTTACAGATAACCCGCAGTTGTTTTTGATTAAAAAAATGACGATTGATCTTATAAACCAGGCACAAAACAAAATTGTTATTGGGCGTGTGAAAAAAGGGTTATCGGAGGAAATGGCTGGACTATCAAACAGCGTCGGAAGCATTTCCGTCCCGGATGCTGTGCAGCCGTATGTTATCGAGAGCGGAACTACCGGCATTTGGAAGTGGAATAAATACTCCGACAACACGTGCGAATTTTTCGGGAAAATTCCAATCACGAATGCAGATGTATCAATAGCACTCGGCGCATGGTATCGAGGTGCAAATCTGTACGAGGCGGAAACCTATGAATACCCGCTGCAAATGACGGAAGCACCGGCGCTTGAAATGATGTTTCAGACGCGGAACGGTCTTGGCGCTATGCTATGGGTTTTTTCACAGTCCGCAGAAGTTGCAAGGCAGTATGTGCCGCAATGCTACCTTGTCCGTCCGACCACCGGGACGGGATTCTACGGAAATATCAACATCATCGGGAAAGGAAAACTATAACATAAGCAAGAAGGGATATAGGCATGGTAGAAGCAATTATTACTGGTGCAGTCGCTATTGTAGTATGCATGATTAACAATATCTATCAGCACCGCGCAAGCGAGCGAAAGCACAACGCAACGATTGAACTGTTGGAATACAAATTCGATCAGCTTTCAAAAAAGGTTGATTTGCACAATAACGTTGTCGTCCGTATGTACGCAGCAGAAAAAGAGATCGAGCTGCAAGGCGAGAAAATCAAGGTTGCCAACAAAAGAATTGCAGATTTGGAAAAAGCCGATGGGTAACACCATCGGCTTATTTTTTTATAAATTTTTTCAGAATTTTCTAAAAAGCTCTTGACTTTGTGGTCACAATGTGGTACAATATAGTCACAAGGTAAGGAACGGGAAACCTACCGACGAAAGGAGAGAACAAAATGAAACAGTTTAAGAACCGCAAAGAGCTTAATGATTGGAATGAAAATTTCTTGGAAAACTACTACAATTCTCTCGGCTTAGACCCTGTTGAGGCGTTGCTTCACTTCCCGTCTGACGAAGAATATTTTTCCGCGCTTCGTGCCGACGGTTACGACGTTGAAAACCCTGTAGCTAATCCTGAATTCTGATTCACTATAACGCCGACGGGCGGCGGCTAAACCGCCCAATATCGAAAGGAGACAACAAAATGAAGAAGTTTATCGATCCCGTAAACGGCTGTGAATACACCGTAGAATCCGTAACCGCAATCGCGATCAGCGCAGGAGATACCTCCGAAGAAGCCCGTCAGCCCGCTCTGCTTATTAGCTCTGAGGTTAACGGTGAAAAGTACGAATCCGTTGTGTTCGGATATGATATGCCGGAATCCGATGATGATTTCCTCTCTATGTGCGAAGATGCATCCGCGTGGGATAGCGATTGTGAAACCATCGCGACCGTAAGACGATAACGGTTTATTGATGATCTACCGTAGCCGAATTTGCAGGGGCTGTGGGATTACCTTCACTCCTGCAACCCGAAATCAAATGTTCTGCCCCAATTGCCGCCACAAAGATCGCCCAATGCGGGATGTTTCGTGCGCCGCATGCGGAAAGCTATTTCATACAAATGGAACCCGGACTACTTATTGCCCGGAGTGCCGAAAGGAACGAAGGACAAAATCACAGCAAGAGTTCCGGCGCAGAAGCCGCGAAGGAAAGCAACGCAAAATCGGATCGCAAGATGTTTGAAGTTAAATGCTACCGCAACAATCACTCCTATTATCTCGGAACCTATGATACTTTAGATTCTGCAATATCCGCACGAGATCGGTTTTTGTCCGCGCCTGATGCGGATTTGGAAGTAGTTGCTGCTGCTATCAAAGCCGAAAATTCCGGTAGAAAGCAGCAATCCTACCTACTGTTGAAAGGAGAAACACCATGAAATACATCGTTGAGAACGCAGTGCGTAACGCGAATCAGATCGCAGGCGTTGAGCCATACGATCCGCAGATCAAATCAAACTATGTCGGCGACTACATCGAAGCCGACAGCGCAGAAGAAGCAATCGAACTTGCGATTGATTATCTCATTGAGTACTCCGATCTCTTCTCGGAGCGCACCGATGATGGAATCATCTTCTACTCCTATGGCGTAGCCGTATTGGAGTATTTTGGATTCACCGCAACCGTTTATGATTTTTAAAAGGAGAATTACAATGAAAACAGAATATGTAAAATTAAGGGTTACTCCTGAAATGAAATCAAAAATCAAGGAAGCGGCTGACGCGCAGAACCGCAGCATTAGCAATTACGTAGAAATGCTTATCTTGCGCGATATTGCTGAAAATTGCAAAAAAAACGATTGATTTTTAGGATAGCATATTATATAATCAAAATGTCACTGCTATGAAAATAGCCGTGTGGATCGAAATTTAGAAATAATAATATGGTATCGCAAGAAAGAAAAACGCGGATGGTGAAACTCTCCGCGTTTTTCTATATATGTTTTAAATCCTTTTATTTCGCGTATTTCGCGTTTTTGTATGTACCGCAGTGTTTATGCCTTTTATCCGCGTTAGTGCAGCACGATAGAAGCAGTGGCGCGTCAGATATGTTTATGACTTAAAATCAATACCCGTTTGCTTCTACACCATAAACAGCTTGTTCGTATGTAAAACCTTCGAAAACAAGTTGATCTATTAAACCTTCACGAGAAAACTGTGAAAATTCAAGGTAACTTTTCGCGGACTTTGCAGCTTGCTCGTACCAATCCGCTCCGCAATTATCAGCGCCATATGTTGCCTGTTCTGTTGTGAATTTTTCGAATTCGAGTTGCTCAATCAAACCGGTATAAGAAAAATGTGAAAATGATAGGTAGCTTTTTGCAGATTTTAGCGCCTGTTCATTCCAGTCCGCGCCGCAATTGTCAGCTGCAAAAACGGCTTCTTCGTGTGAATACTTCTCAAATTCCAACTGCTCTATTAAACCTTCATACGAAAAATGCGAAAACGAAAGATAGTTTTTTGCAGATTGCAGAGCGTTCTTTTGCCCTAATGTAATATTTTCTTCGTATTTTTGCGTTGTTTCGCGCGTTGTAGCTTGCGTTGTATTTCTTGTTGTGTATTGTGGCTCTTCCTGCGTTGTCGTCCCTGCTGTTGGGTGTTGCCCGACATCTTCGGTTGTAATTTCTTGCATCTCGCTTAAGCTCATACACGCGGTAAGACAAAATAACATAGCCATAGCGAGCATTACCGATATGATTTTTTTCAAAATATTACCTCCTTTTTTGTGTGTTAATATATTACAAACAATATTTTCAGTTTTCAATATGTTCACACGATTTTCTATGTTTTGCACAAAACCAAATTCACGGAATCAACATAATGACGAAAAAAGAGAGCGCCTAAGCGCTCTCCTATTTGCTGTCGCGTTCTATAGCTTCATCTATTGCGCGGTTTATGAAGCTATTCACGCTTTCGCCCTTGCTTTCTGCATGGGCTTTTATTTTTTCTTTTTTGCCTTTGAAAACCCTGACTTTAATTTCATCATAATTCTCTTTCATATATTTGTTTACTGCTTTTTGTTGCGCTTTTGAAGCCGGAATATTAACCACCCCCTTTATCTTACAATAAGAATTATACCACAAATATATATCGGGTACAATATACAATTTACACAAATATCGGGGACGATATTTGTGCAACATTCCGTCTTGATATATAGGGTACGATATAGTATAATACAGATACAAGGTGAGGAACGGAACACCTACCGACGAAAGGAGAAAGCAAAATGAAAAAAATGCAGATTGTTGAAGAAGCCAGCAAGTTTGGTTCTTGCTATCTCGGAGAAGTTAGCTTTAATATTTTGAAAGATATAAAAAGCTGGAATAATTTCCTGCGCAAGAATGGACTCGACCGTGAATTTGGAATTATCCATCGTGAGAACGGCGACCACAATGACGGATGGTTTTTGATTTGCTTCCCAACGGATTGTTTTTGATTTGCTTCCCAAATTAACACCACGCCCGCCACGGAGTTCACGATGGCAGAAAGGAAAAGAACATGAATCACTTAATCAGAAAAGCAAAAGAAAACGCCGCAAAGTGCATGGATATTGATTTCTGCGTAGAGCAGTATTACAAGTTTTCGCAGCGTTCATCAGACAGCAATGTTCTTTCTGATGATTGCATTGTATTCTCTGAAATTAGCGATATTTGGTATGACAGATACATGGAACTGGTTCACAAGTCATAAATGGGCTGCATCGCCGCCCGAACATAAAAACAGAATATTGAAAATAATAAAGGAGTTTAACTATGAGCATTAACGAGAAACTTGCTGACGCTATCGCAACCCTCGCAAAGCAAACAACTGATACCGCGCTGTTAGACCTTGTTTACAAAATCCTTCTTAAATCCGGGTCGTGCGAGGGGGTGTAGTGATGGTAGAATTTACCGATTACGAACTTTTAATGATCTCGATTTTGGCAACGGAAAAGGCGGATTCTGAAATCAGACGCAGGAAATCGAATGTATTCGCCTATGAAACCGCCGAGAGCATCTACAGAAAAGCCCATGACGAATACTGCGAGAGATCAAAAAACGCGGAAGGTTAACACCTTCCGCGTTTTCTCATTATACGCTATAATGCAGTTATATCAATATGTTCCTCATATTATCATCTTGTTAGTTCCAATAAGATAGAGCGCGCAGGATGCTAATATAAGGGATAAAAAATCCCTTACTATTTCAGCACGATCTCAAGTACCGGCTTTCCGCCTTTCTTTCTACCGTAGTCTATAGCATCATATTTTATAACGTCGATAAATTGTTTCAGGAAATCGTTTTTTTCCTTGGCTGGGATATTCGGATTTCTGATACATTCTATCATGGCGTGCAGATTTGTTATTTGTTCGTCGAAATTAACGGGTTCGGGTGTAGTCTCTTTGGCTTCCCGAATCTGTTTTTTTATATTGTCGATTGCAACGGCGTATCTCTGTTTGCGCTCGATAAATTCGTCCTTAGTGTACATACCGTCTTCTGCCTCCCACGAATCAAACAGGCGTCGCTTTTGTTTTTCCAGCCGTGCTAACTCTGCCTCCATAGCGTCAATGGCTGCTCTGTGCCTAATCAACTCCGCCTGTTCGTTGTCCTGATCAATTTTTATTTTGCAGTCGTCAATGTGCGCGAGAAGCGCGTCAACTATTGCGTCGGTTACAATAGATACAGATAGCGATTTTTTATGACATTTAAGACTACGGACGTGCATGAATCGTGATATTCTAATATCCGGGTAGTGTTGATACTTCATTTTTCTACCGCAATCTGCGCAAACAAGGATTCCTGCAAACGGGTTAATCATTTCCGTGTTCAGCTTTGCAGGCGCTTTTTTTAGACTTTCCGTGATTTCCCTTGCCTTTTCAAATTGTTCGACGCTAATAATTCCTTTGTGCTTCCCGTCGAATAATTCAGGCTCCG
>JBJDZF010000012.1:0-7547 GCA_051867855.1 Eubacteriales bacterium | reverse complement strand
TATTGTTTTGAAAGGCTTGCCCGTTATTTGCGTAAAACGCGGGCGAATTCAATCATGAAGGGAAGAGACGATTATGAAAAGAAGAAGATTCACGGCGTTTATAACCGCATTATGTATGCTCTTTACATTATCCTGTGCCTGTGTGTCGGCACAGGCACAGGGGGAGGCGTCGGCGGACGTAGATACCGCTCCGCAGAATGAGACGTCAATGAAATTCGACTGCAAGTCGGCGATACTGATGGAGGCAAGCACCGGTAAGGTGCTGTTCGAGCAGAATCCCGACGAGGCACTGCCGCCCGCGTCCGTAACAAAGATTATGACCTTGCTTCTGGTTATGGAAAGTGTGGACAGCGGTAAAATATCGCTCGGTGATATGGTTACCGCAAGCGCTCACGCGTGTTCTATGGGAGGCTCACAGATATATCTCAAGGAAGGGGAACAGATGAGCGTTGAGGACATGATAAAAAGCGTTGTAATATCGTCGGCAAACGACGCCGCGGTGGCGCTTGCCGAACACATTGCCGGCACGGAAGAGTCTTTTGTGGAGATGATGAACAAAAGAGCCTCGGAGCTCGGCATGAGTGCCACGAATTTTGAAAATACAAACGGTCTGGACGATACGGCGCAGAATCACGTCACCTCCGCGCGCGATATAGCATTGATGTCCGCCGAACTGCTAAAGCACAGAAAAATAACCGAATACAGTTCTATCTGGATGGACACTGTCAGAAACGGCGAATTCGGTCTGACCAATACCAACCGCCTTGTAAGGTTCTATAAGGGTGCAAACGGACTCAAGACAGGTTCCACCTCAAAGGCTAAATTCTGCATTTCCGCCACGGCGGAGCGCGACGGAATGACGCTGATATGCGTTATTATGGCTGCGCCGACAAGAGATATAAGAAATGCCGCGGCGACGTCCCTGCTTGACTGGGGATTTGCAAATTATGCTCTGTACCGCTCTCCTGTGTCGGAGCTGTCTCCGATAAAGGTGCTCGGGGGTGTCAGCTCCCAATGCAAATTGAGAAGTAACGAGTTCTGCACGGTCGTAAACAAAGCGGATCTGGGAGCAGTGAAATATGAGATACAGCTTCCGCAGGAAACTGCCGCGCCGGTCAAGGAGGGTGAAAAGCTCGGAAGCGTGGTCTATACGCTCGGCGACAGGGAGATCGGAAGGACGGATATCACGGCGGCACAGGAGATAGACAAAATTAATTATTGGGGACTGTGGCTCCGGATCTTTGCAAAAATGTCGGTTGCCTGATAAAGGAATAATTTTAAATTCCGGTCAAAAAAAGATAACAATTTGCTATTGTATATTTCCTGATAATGTTATATAATAACAGCAAGAAATTTTCAGGAAGGATAACATATAAAAATGACACTCAAACTAAACGATTCTTACGTAAAACCATTCATTTCCGACGGCGCCTATGTGGCAATTCAGCCGGAAATATCCGCTGCTCACAGGACGCTTCTTGAGGGAAGCGGAGCAGGGAGCGATTTTCTCGGATGGGTGACTCTGCCGGACGACTATGACAGAGAGGAATTTGCGAGGATCAAGGCAGCCGCGGAAAAAATAAAAAAGAGCTGCGACGTATTCATTGTGATCGGTATCGGCGGTTCCTATCTCGGGGCGCGCGCCGTTATCGAGTATCTGAAGTCCCCGCTTTACAACAACCTCAGAAAAGATACTCCCGACATTTATTTTTCCGGATGTAATATAAGCGCGCAGTCGCTCTGCGAGCTGATGGAGATATGCGAGGGCAAGGATGTTTGTATCAACGTTATTTCAAAGTCGGGTACCACAACCGAGCCTGCCGTCGCATTCAGACTCTTCCGCAATATGCTTGAGAAAAAGTACGGCAAGGAGGGCGCACGGGAGAGGATATTCGTAACGACCGACAGGGAGAAGGGCACACTTAAGAAATTCTCGACAGAAGCGGGATACGAAACATTTGTCGTTCCGGATAACGTCGGTGGGCGCTTCTCGGTTCTCACCGCAGTCGGACTTCTGCCTATTGCCGTCAGCGGAATAGATATTGACGCGCTTATGAAGGGCGCCTCCGACGCGGCGGCAAAGTACACCGCAACTTCCGATATAGACAAGAACGACTGCGCAAAGTACGCCGCTGTCAGAAATATTCTTTACCGCGGCGGAAAGGCTACGGAGATACTTGTCAATTACGAGCCGTGTGCCGCCATGCTCAACGAATGGTGGAAACAGCTTTACGGCGAGAGTGAGGGTAAGGACCATAAGGGACTTTTCCCGGCGTCGGTGATATTCTCTACCGATCTTCATTCTCTCGGTCAGTTTATTCAGGACGGAACGAGAAATCTGTTTGAAACGGTGGTCAGCGTAAACAGACCTTCGTCAAAGTTGCCTGTGCCCGATGATGCCGCCAACGTCGACGGACTGAATTTCCTCACGGGAGTGGATATGAACGATGTCAACAAGATGGCTATGAAGGGAACGATACTTGCCCATGTGGACGGCGGTGTGCCGAACATTCTAATCGAGCTTGACGACAAGAGCGAGTATTCTCTCGGTTATCTGCTGTATTTCTTTGAGATGGCGTGCGGAATTTCCGGGTATACTCTCGGGGTTAATCCGTTCAATCAGCCCGGTGTCGAGGCATATAAGAAAAATATGTTTGCACTTCTGGGCAAGCCCGGATATGAGGCGCAGAAAAAAGAGCTTGAAGACAGGCTCAAATAATTTGGTAATTTGCCAAAATATACTTGAAAAATATCGTTCTTTGAGTTATAATATATACGAACCCCAAAAGTTCAAATCTATAAACGGAGGTCCGGGATGTTAAAGTTAATTATCGGTGTTAAAGGAACAGGAAAAACAAAGACACTTATTAACATGGTCAATGAGGCTGTTGATAAGTCGCGCGGAGATGTTGTATGTATAGAAAAGGGTGATAAGCTCCGCTTCGATGTCAAGTATCAGGCAAGGCTTGTGGATACCGACGAGTATTTCGTAACGGACGCGCAGTCTCTGTACGGATTTGTTGCCGGAATTCTTGCAAGCAATCATGACGTGACAGATCTCTTTATAGACTCTGCTTTGAAGATCTGTGAAAACAACACCTCCGCTTTCGACAAATTTGCGGATGAGATAAATGCTCTTGCGGAAAAACTCGGAGTCAATGTCATCATGACGTCGTCCATCCCGGTCGATAGCGCATCCGAGACCGTCAAAAAGTATCTTTGATCGCGTGAGTGGGGAATACTGAAATCGATCTTGTATTAAACGGCTGTCGGCGGGGCAAAACCCGCCGATTTTCGTAAGTTTTGCTTATATTTCCGAAACACACGGGGACTTGGAAAAATGATTTTGATAATAGCGGAAAAACCGAGCCTCGGCAGAAATATTGCGGCGGGAATCGGGAATATGCAGCGTAGAGACGGATATCTCGAAGGGTGTGGTTACATAATCTCATGGGCGTTCGGTCATCTGTTTTCGCTTGCGGATATAGAGGCTTACGGGAACGCCGCGCCCGGTGCGCGTTGGAGCATGGACAATCTCCCTTGCTTTCCCGATAAGTTCATGTTTGAATTGCGCAAGGGTGCGGACAAAAGGGTCGACCCGGGTGTGACAAAGCAGTTCGGTATTCTCAAGGCACTTTGCAACCGTGAGGATGTAGATACCATCGTGAATGCGGGAGACGCAGACCGCGAGGGAGAGATCATAATACGTCTGTGCATAAGCAACGCCCTTGAAACTCCGAAAAGGCAGTTAAGGCTCTGGTTGCCCGATCAGACCCCGGAGACGGTTGCCGCCGCTCTGCGTGAGATGAAAGACGAGAGTGAGTACGACAGGCTTTCCGACGAGGGATTTGCGAGAATGTATACCGACTGGCTGTACGGTGTGAATCTCACGCGGTATGCAACCCTTAAAACCGGGACGCTTTTGCGCGTGGGACGGGTCATAGTACCCATTGTTCGCGCCATATATGAGCGCGATATGTCAATACGCAACTTCGTGCCCGAAAAATATTACGGAATGGTGAGCCGCGAGACTACAAAGGGCGAGACGGTAGAGCTTGTCAGCAAGAAAAAATTCCCCTATGACAGACTGTCCGACGCGCGGCGCGAATGTGACAAATACAATTCCTGCGAAGCACTTGTTACCTCTGTCAAAACCAAGAAGGACACGATATCTCCCGGCAAGCTGTTTTCTCTATCAAAGCTCCAGAATGTACTCGGTAAGAAATACAAAATGTCGATGGCGGACAGCCTTGCGATAATTCAGAAGCTTTACGAGGAGGGGTATCTGACCTATCCGAGAACAAACTCGGAGTACCTCGCGTCGGCTGAAAAGGACAAAATCCGCAAGGTGCTCGAAAACTGCAAAAAGCTCGGATATGACGTGGAGTTCAAGGATAAGAAAACTATATTCGACGACAGCAAAATAGAGTCGCACTCCGCAATTACGCCGACATACCGTATCCCCGACAAATCAAAGCTCTCCGAGGGCGAGCTTGCGGTATATTCCACCGTAATGCGCCGCTTTGCCGCGGTGTTCTGCGCACAGGAATGTATCGCACGGAGAGTCGAGATCACGGTGAGTGTGGGTGAGCTTGAGGATTTTGTCCTCAAGGGACTGACGGTGGTTCAGCAGGGCTGGATGAAGTATGACGATTCGGGCAAGAAGGACAAGGTTCTGCCGTCGCTCTCCAAAGGCGAGAGAGTAAATATCAATTTCACCCCGACGGAGAAAGAAACCGCGCCTCCGAAGCATTATACTATCGAGACACTTAACAACTACCTCAAAAATCCTTTCCGTGAGGAAAAAGCGGCAATAGACGACAGTATTGGTGCCGACGACGCGGAGGAATACAGGGCGATGTTCGACGGCGTTGAGCTGGGGACGGAAGCGACCAGGACGGGAATTATTGACAACGCACGCAAAAGCGGGTACATAAAGCTCAACAAGGATGTCTATACAATTCTGCCGGAAGGCGAATTTCTTGTTGAGTCACTGGACAGAATGAAAATTAATATGGACAAATACAAGACTTCCGAGATGGGACGTGCTCTCAAACGCGTTTACAAAGGGGAGTCGAGCGTCGGGGATACCGTTGATATGGCAAAGACGGAGATACGGGGTTATTTTGACGCCGGTTCCGGTGCTTCCGACGATTCGTATACGGGTTTTTTCGGGGATGAGATAGGCGTATGTCCGTTGTGCGGACGTGCTGTCAAACGCTATAAATTCAATTATGGCTGCTCGGGTTATAAGGAAGGCTGTAAATTTTCCGTTCCGATGTATCTGTGCGGCAGAGCGGTCTCCGTATCCAATGCAAAGCTGTTGCTTACGACGGGGCGAAGTGAAAAAATTCAGGGCTTCAAATCAAAAAAAGGCAAGGATTTCGATGCGTACCTCGTAATATCCGACGGCAGGTGCGTGTTTGAATTTGATAAATAACATTTTTTCGGGAGGGTTACTTCGGAATGACAAAAGCGAAACGTATTCTTATTTCCGCGGCGGTCACTCTTGTCGCTGCAATAGCGATTTTTTATATTTTTCTGCCGCCGATCAATGTTCAGAGCGAAAGCTTCTGGATATTCGTTCTTTCACTGGTGATCATATACGCGGTTACGAACTTTATCATCGGCGCCAAAAGCGCTGCTTCGTCGATCTTTTTCGGAGCCGGGGGTAAAAAGTCGGGGAAGCATAGAGTCAAGGCCTTCGGGAGCGAAGGGATACTTTCTCTCGGAGTGCTCATCGCCCTGATAATACCGCTCGCGGTACTCATACTCGGTTCGTTTGTCTCCTCGGAATTTTTCAATGCTTCGAAATATGCCGGCATAATCGAGGTCAAAGAGGCGGTTTTTGAGGAGGATATGAAGGAAAACGATGTCGTTTCCAATATAGCCCTTATGGATACCGATTCGGCTACGATTATCGGAAACAGGACCCTCGGCGCGCTCTCGGATGTGGTGTCGCAGTATGAGCTGTCGCCGCATTATTCGCAGATCAACTATAAGGGCGCCCCGGAAAAGCTCTCAAACCTCGAATACGCCGGCTTTTTCAAATGGCTCAACAATCACAAGAACGGAGTCCCCGGGTATGTGATGGTGGATCCCGTTAATATATCGGCAGAGTATGTGAAGCTCACGGATCCTCTCAAATATGTTGACAGCGCATACTTCGGTGAAGATCTAAGCAGAGCGCTCCGCTTCAGATATCCCACGAAGATAATTCATAACGTTACCTTTGAGATCGACGATAACGGTACCCCGTACTATATTGTTGCCTGCGCAAAGCCCAAGGTCGCACTCTTCGGCGCGCTCGATATAAACGAGGTCATTACCTTCAATCCATGTGACGGTTCATCGGAGATATATAAGGTCGAGGACGCACCGGCATGGATCGATACGGTCTTTACGGGTTATCTCGCCACGGAAAAATACGATTGGTACGGTATGCTTTCCAACGGTTTCTGGAACAGCGTTATCGGCAACAGGGACTGCAAGGTTACAACGGATGATTTCGGATATATCATGATAGAGGACGACGTCTGGTATTTCACCGGTGTTACTTCCGTAACAAGCGACAAGAGCAATATCGGATTTATCATAAGCAACGCGCGTACGGGAGAATATAAATTCTATCCTGTTGTCGGCGCGGAGGAATATTCCGCAATGTCGTCCGCAGAGGGAGAGGTTCAGGAGAAGCGCTATAAGGCTTCCTTCCCGTCACTCATCAATGTTTCCGGACAGGCAACGTATATAATGGTGCTTAAGGACGACGCCGGCATCGTAAAGCTGTATGCGCTTGTCAATGTCGAGCATTATACCGTTGTCGCCACGGGAGACACGCAGGCTTCCGCAAAGAGAGCCTATATCGAGAAGCTGAAGCAGGAGGGAATAATCGCGCCTGAAACCGAGATTTCCGGAGGTGACGCCTATGAGAGTGCGGATATTACGGTAAAGGATGTCCGCATGGCTGTTCTCGACGGGCAGAGTGTTGTTTATATCACAGATGCCGACGGCACGGTTTATAAACAGTATCTTGCCAATGACGAGAGTCTGATACTTGTCGCGCCCGGGGATATGATAACGGTTAAGTATACCGATACCTCGATCGACAGGATCAAACAGCTCGTTTCCTGGTCGGCGGCAGAGTGAGGTTCTTCATGGATAAAAGTGAAATACTGTCTCATGTTGACCATACCGTGCTCTCAACTACCGCTGTGACGGGTGATATGATCGCGGCGTGTGACGCAGCCATAAAATTCCGTACGGCATCGGTATGTATTCCTCCGTGCTTTGTAAGGACAGCTTCCGAATATGCCTCGGGGAGAACGAAAATTTGCACCGTCATCGGATTTCCGAACGGTTACAACACTTCGGAGATAAAGTGCGCGGAAGCACAGAGCGCGATATCCGACGGTGCCGATGAGATCGACATGGTGATAAATATCGGTGCGCTTAAGGAAAAGCGGTTTGATTTCGTTCTCGGCGAAATAAAGCAGCTGCGCTCCGTGTGTGAGGGAAAGATCCTGAAGGTCATTATCGAGACCTCTCTG
>JBJDZF010000011.1:0-7579 GCA_051867855.1 Eubacteriales bacterium | reverse complement strand
CACACATCCCTCCGACCGTTTCCTCATACTCTATGTCGTGTCTCACGATACGCTCCCGTGCCGCGGCGTCCCTCATAAAATCAAATTTAACTGCCGAATATTCCGTCATATGTATGGGTATGCAATGCCTTTTGGAGAGCACGTTCAACGCCGAGATATGGTCATTGTGCTCGTGCGTGATAAATATCGCCTTTATACTGCCGATATCCGCGCCGATGGAGGAAAGCGAATTACAGAGAGCGCGTGCATTCTTACCCGCGTCGATAAGTATTGCCTCCCCTGCAGCCTCTATGTACACCGAGTTTCCGCCGGACCCGGAATAAAGTGTCACTATTCTCATATACTTCCCGCAAACCGGATCTTTAATTACCGGTCAGATAAACAAACTTTTCAGGAACGGAAAAACATACAGCTCCAGCACGTCAAACGCAAACGTAATCACGAATGCCAGCACCGCAACGAGAAGAGGTCTGGATTTTCTCAACCGCCTCCTGGCATCCTCGACAAAATCCGTCTTCTTTTCCTCACTCCAGCTATCCGGAAGCATATCTACCGTTATGCCGCTCCTCGAAAAACCGCGGTTATAGATCACATACGAAAGTATGCAGACAGCAGACACGCCTATGTAAGCCATGAGTACGTATTCGAAGTAGTAATAATTCAAAAGCAACCTGTATACCGCAAACACGACTATCGAGCTTATTGCTATCGCGGCGATGAGAACTACCCTTTCTCGCCTTTCCGCAGCGCTGAGTGGCTCTTTTTTCTGCACTTCCTTCTGCCCTCTTGCGATATCATTTTTTCTTCCGAACATTTTTCTCCGTCCTCCTTTTTGTAAACGCTCCGAAAAACGGAACTTAAAATCCGGTTGCACGTCAAACGCCGCGCAACCGGACCCGGGCGGCACAGGCTTTCAAAGTATCCTTGCCGCTCCCTCGGGGCGTATCTTGAGCACGATACATCTTCCCTCTCCGAACGCGGAGTCCATTATCCGTCTGAAGCTTCCGACTTCATCTACGGGAACAAACGCCTGGATCGTTCCGGCAAAACCTCCGCCGTGCACTCTCCATGCCGCGCGCTTACCCGAAAGGCAACGCTCGGCAAGGCAGAGCGCGAGAGACAGTCCCTGCTCCGATACATTTTTGGTAGTATACACATTTTGCAGATAGCAGAACGACGAGCGCCCGGAGGCGATCACGCCGTTGAAAAATTCGTCGAGATCTCCTGACTTGAGCGCGGCCTTCTGCGCCGCCACCCTCTTATTCTCTCCGAAGAAGTGAAGAGCGCGCATTATTGCTCTGTCCCCCACCTTAACGCGGAGCGTCGGTATCGCATCAATAACGTCCTCTTCGTTAAGCTCCCGCAGACAATTCTTTCCAAAGTAAGCCGCCACTGATTTCATCTCGGCGGGAACGGACGCATAATCGTCGGTGAGGTCGGCGTGATTTCCTCCGGTATTGACTATACAAAGGTTATAGCCCGCAGCGGTAATATCGAAATCGAGCTTTTCTATAACGGGCGCGGACGGGTCGCGAAAATCGATCGCGACGATACCGCCGACGGCGCACGCCACCTGATCCATAAGTCCGCAGGGCTTGCCGAAAAATTCGTTTTCCGCGTACTGCGAAAGTTTGGCTATATCCACATTGTCAACTTTTCCGCCGTTGTACATATGGTTCAGGATATTTCCCACCATATCCTCAAATGCGGCGGAAGACGACAGTCCGGAACCCTTGAGGACATTTGAGGTGGTATATGCGTCAAAGCCGCCGACTTTGTATCCCTTCATCGCAAATCCGGCGCACATTCCGGCGATTATCGAGGAGGATTTCCCGAAAAAGGCACTGTCCGGGGAATTATAAACGGAAAAATCCACGCAGTCCTCGTCAAATCCCTCACTTTTTATTCTGATCGTACTGCCCTGTGAGGGAGCAGCTACGGCGATTATATCGAGGTCGATCGATGCGGCGATCACACATCCCCGGTTATGGTCGGTGTGGTTTCCGGAGAGCTCGCTGCGCCCAGAAACGGTGAAAAGATTAATATCTCTGTCGGAGCCGTACAGCCTTTCAAATTCGGCTACGGCGTCTGCATATCTTTTTTTCTGATATCCGAGCGCATCTGTTCCGTAGACCTCGCAGAGTCTGCCGTCAAGTGCGCCCGAATTGATATATTCCAGTGTTGCTCCGGGATTCATACAATACTCCTTGTACACAAGTAATTTTATATTATTATACCACCCGAAACGCCCGCACACAATACTTTAATTTCAAATATATTTAAAATTAGTGTAAATTTAAGCCTTGCGGCGCATCCGGGTGCAAATAAGCCTTGAAAAAAACGGGAAGTTAATGTATAATAATGACTGTATACCGCGTGAAAAATCCGTACGCGCCGAAGGGCGCGACATCTGGAGGAGCTTGCCGATGAGCTATCTGAAAAAATTCACCGATATTCTGCTTTTTGTCGGGATATTCGGCATTTTCGTATACGTTTTCGGGCAATATATGGCTTTTACGCCGGAGGAGACCGTCTCGACGACCGAGAAGCTCAAGCTTTTTTTCTCGGAAGATGTCAGTAAGAATTACAGGCCTTACATTCTGATGATCTTGCTTATGTGCCTTTCTTTCGCCGTCAACCGCCTGCTTCCGAAGCTGCCGGCACTGAATCTTGCCTTCGCCTCTCTTCCTCTGATATTCGTCTTCAATATGTTTTCCTTAAAACAGCTGTACAATAAATTCCCCGCTCTGTACATCATTGTGTGCATCCTGAATGTTTTCGGTTGCCTTTATGAGTGTATATCGAGGGACAGAGAGGACGGCGGCAGACGTACACTTACCGGAAGCTGTGGTGTGGGACTGCTTGCATTCGGTGCGGACTGTGCCGTGCTTTACGCCGTGCGCAAATATGCCCCTCTCTTTGACATATTTATGACAGGCGAGCTCAGCGAAAAGGAGAATAAGGTTGCTTTTGCGCTGAAGCGTTTTGGCATAAATATTCTCCGTGAAACGGATGACGCGGAGCTGAAAGCGATAAAAGTCCTCGCCGTCATGCTTGCGGTGGGCATTGCGGTGTCGGTCATACTTCGCGGAGCGTATTTTATAGACCTTGCCGCGGCGGCAATTCCCTTCGGCTACGCTGTATTCATGTGGAACAAGGGCATACTCGTTACGGCGCCTATGTTTGTTCTTATACCGACGTGCATCTACTTTATATGCAGACTCGCCGCCGCTCTGTCATGTACGCCCCGCGAAGGTCGCCGGACAAAGCCGTCACGCGAAGTCTCTTAAAATACGAAAAAACGACACGGTAAGCCCGATCACGTCAAAGCCATGCGTATGAGAGCGAATCGGGTATCCGACAGACTCCGCACAACACGGATTTGAGACAATATCGGATAATATATTGAAAAATATTTACAAATAATACATTGTATAATCCGGGAAAATGAGTTATCATAAGAGACAGTATTCCAAGGCGGAGGTTGAGGTGTGTTCGGTTATGTAAGGACATTCGTGCCGGAGCTTAAGGTACGCGAGCACGAGTATTATAAGGCTGCCTACTGCGGGCTTTGCCGCGCCATGGGCAAATGTACCGGACAGTGCTCCCGTCTCTCGCTCAGCTATGACATGACCTTTCTTGCACTTGTACGCCTCGCCCTCACTGAAGAGGCGGCGGAATTTGAAAACCGACGCTGTCCGGTCCATCCCCTGAAAAAGCGCAGCTCGATGAAACGCAACCCACAGCTCGACTTCTGCGCATACGCCGCCGCGATACTGTCATATCACAAAATGCGCGATGACCTCTCCGACAGCGGTTTTTTTCGTCGGTTGGGCATACGCGTTGGAATAATGCCATGGGCATCCTGTGCAAGAGCGCGGGCAATCGGGCGCGGTGGACTTGACGGAATCGACGCTGATTGCCGGGAACTGCTTTCCGAGCTGTCAGAGCTTGAGCATGAGCGTGTGGCGAGCGTTGATAAACCGGCGGATATTTTCGGCGAGCTTATCGCACGGATATTTTCTTACGGACTTGACGGAACCAAGAAAAAAACTTCATACTCCGCAGGATTTCATATCGGGCGCTGGATATACATTGCCGACGCGCTCGACGACATGAAAGAGGATTCCGAATCAGGCAATTACAATCCTTTTCTGCTGATTTACGGGAACTCACTGCCCGATGTCCGGGCGCTCGGCGATATCTCATGCGCACTCAAAAACGAGCTTGCCGACGCGGAAAAGGCGTTTGACCTTATCGATTTCGGCGACGATCCATCTCTGAAAAACCTGATCTACAACATTCTCTACCTCGGTATGCCGGGCAGAGTTGAGAAAATAATTTCGGAACTGACGTGTACCTGTAGCGAACAGGAAAAGTCATGAAGCCGCCGGCGCGGTTTTTGCGACATTGCAAAGAGTGTAGTTTACTGCCACGGTTTATCGAATCGAAAGGATGACACATTACCGATGAACGATCCATACAAGACACTCGGAGTATCTCCGAATGCAACCGATGACGAGATAAAAAAAGCATACAGGGAGCTTGCAAGAAAGTACCATCCCGACAAATACCGCGACAGTGATCTTGCCGATCTTGCAAGCGAAAAGATGAAAGAAATCAACGCGGCGTATGAGGAGATCCGCAAGATGCGCGCCTCGGGGAACACGTCGTCGGGCACAGGTCGTGGCGGCTACGGGCAGTACGGCGCGGGGCAGTCCTATGCGGGCAGCACTTCATCATCGGGTAACCCGAAATACGGAGAGGTACGCCGTCTCATCAACACCGACAATATGAATGCCGCAGAGCAGATACTCGACTCGATTCCCGCAAACGACAGGAACGCGGAATGGCAATTCCTTAAGGGCTGCGTGGAGGTAAAACGCGGACATTACGTCGACGCGCAGAGATATTTTGACACTGCGTGCTCCATGGATCCGTATAACAACGAATACCGCGCGGCTCAGGACAGGCTCCGAAGCCGTGCCGCAGGATACGGTCAGGGCTACAACACCTCCGGCTCCTCCGGCGGCTGTTCGGTCTGCGATATATGCACCGGACTTATGTGTGCGGACTGCCTCTGCAGCTGCTGCGGCAGAGGGTTTTAGGCGGTGAGCCGAATGTATTCAAAGAATAATACGAAGAGACTGACTGTGTGCGCAATGCTCGGCGCACTCGGTGTCGTATTTCTCCTGCTCGGCTCGTTCATTGAGGTGCTCGATATGAGCATGGCAGTGATCGCGTCGCTCACGGGAGTCATCGCGGTGATCGAATACGGCGGAGCAGCGCCGTGGCTGATATATGCCGTAACCGGTACGTTGTCTCTCATTCTGCTCCCGCAGAAATTTCCCGCAGTCATGTACGTGCTGTTCTTCGGATATTATCCGATAATCAAGGAAAAACTCGAGAGAATAAAGAAAAAGCCTCCTGTATGGGCTCTTAAAATGTTGATATTCAATGCCGCGTTTGCCGCAATCTATTTCGTGGGCAAACAGCTCCTTGTCCCTGAAGGCTCGTCATTCGCCCTGAAAGTCGCTTTCTTTGTGCTCGCCAATGTAGCCTTTGTACTCTATGACATCGCTCTCACACGTCTGATTTCACTGTACATCTTAAGATTGAGAAAGAAAATATTCAAGAAATAGGATTTTGCGGGGGAAGCTTTTCAAGGGAAAAGTTTCCCCCGCACCTCTTTCAAAAGCTTTCATACCAGTAACAAGTCCGAAGTTCTTGAAAGTGGGGTGCGGGGAGGAAAGCTTCTTTTAAGAAGTTTCCTCCCCGCCCAGCATTCTTGGCGGAAAAATAGGCGGCGGAAGTACCGAGGCGCCTGATTGCCTCGGTACTTCTGTTTCCGGTTTCCGAAATCCACCCGGAGAGTTAAAGTCTCCGGGTATGGGATGCGTCGTTAATCATTCGGTTTATGAACCGGCATAGGGTAGAAAGGACTTAACGATAGATTAAAATCAATTTGCTTTAACTACATAATAAGTTATACCGTCAATCTCTTCAGTCGTATTGGCATTGTATCCTTCAGCTAATAAGTTGTCGGCGGGTTTACTCGTAAATTTACCGCCTTTGATAGTTATCACGCCTCCTGCCATTGTACCAATACAGCCGCTGTCAAGATTAAACGTACCGCCGGTGATAGTAAGCGTACTCGCTATGACACCCAAACGCACGGAAAAAGTACCGCCGCTGATCGTTCCCGTACTTCCGCCCGTAACAGCTACCTGACCAAACGTACCGCCCGAAATATTGAATGTGCACCCTGTGAAGTTCGTTATTCCTGTAAATTCCGGAGTACCAGAAATGTTGATTTTACCACCATTAAAGTATTGACTATCTCCCCCTTCGGTAATATTTTGCGGCATACCGACCAATTGCAATTCTTCGACGCAATCTATAAATTTTACTGAATCGGCTATTGTATATGTAGGTGCAAAATCTCCTGCGGTAAATTTAATTCCCGTAGTAAATCGATCTATTACCGTGTTTTCACCAATCATAACGTTGCCGTCACCGGTATATTCAATACCCAATATTGCTCTGGTAAGATTATACGGCATAAGAGTGGTATTGCTGACAGTTAAATTTCCTCCGGATACGGAAATTACCGTACTGTTAGATTTCAGCGTACAATAGTCAATTGTCAGATCTGCATCGGAACTGAATACTGTATAGTTTGTATACTGTTCAACCAAAGATAAGCCATATAATACGGTTTTTGAGCCGTCCATTATGTTTATACAACCGCTGGGGGCAGAACCTTCGGCAACAATTCCACCGTTTTTAATCAAAACCTTCCCTTGTGTAGAAACAGCATATCCATTGCTTGAATAAGTAATGGTATTTCCTACAAGATCAAGTGTAATGTTTTTATAAATTCCAAGAGGAGCATCCAAAGTACAGTCTGTAAGCAAAAGGACGGTATCACCGTCTTGTGCGGAGCTTATTGCCTCGGACAACTTGGGATAAGAACCTTTGCCAACAACAAACGCTTCTGCTGAGCTTTCATAGGAAACCAAAGAATTTTCATCGGATGTTGTAATGCCGTAATTGCTTCCTGCCCCTGCCTTTGCATCGATTGCCGCTTTCACTTCAGCGGGAACAACGATCGGAATAGTAGGTGCAGCCGTATTATCAACATTTATTACAACAGGGTTTGCTTCATCATTGATAGCTTCAGCAGTTGCAATGATGACGATTGCAGCAGCCTTTGCGCTACTTTCAGCTACGACTCGACCGCTTGCTAAATTGATGTTACCAAGAACATCGCCATATTCATGGTAAGAAGCAGAAGCAACCGCGGTAATATCAATCTTATTTGCCTTGTCGTAGTGCCGCACCGTGTCTGTGGGAGCATTGATCGTTACTACTGTATCATAGGAATTGGTACGAATAACAACATCATGAGCTTCGGTTTCACCGCTTCTGTCATACTTCAGCAGAGTTACATTCGTCCCCCACGCGACATCAAAACCGACCTTGGTCGTGATCTCTGTTTCCGTTCCGGTATAGTACACAGAGCATTCGTCTCTGCCGGCAAGTTCTTCGTTATCTGTAATCCTCCAGTACTGATACA
>JBJDZF010000010.1:0-7599 GCA_051867855.1 Eubacteriales bacterium | reverse complement strand
ACACACCTTGTCGGGGCAGCTTGCCTCACTCATGTACGCTTTGCCGTCCTTTATGGTCAGTTTGTTTACGCCTCCGCTCTCCGAATTTATGATAAGCTCTGTGTCCTCGGTGAGAGGAAGGCGGGCATATTCTTTCCCGTCCACGGTGACGACAACCGTGTCAGCTGAGCTGTCTCGCATTATAAGAACAGCCGCAAGAGCGGTGAGCGCGACTGCAAGTATTGCGACAAGCAGGATAATGTCGGCCTTTTTCATTCTTAACCGTCCTTAAGGTATTTGCGGAAATTGCTCGAGTATATCTCCGTTCCGTCGTTGAGTATCCACATTGCCTCAACTCCGTCAAGCTCATCGATAAGAGCTGTACCGTCTTCGGTATCCATATTAAACAGGGCAGTTGAGAGTGCGTCTGCCCTTGCGGGATCCGTATCAATGACCGTAACCGAAAGATATGTGTTTTCAGGCATCAGCGTATACGGGTTTATTATATGGTGATATCTGACACCGTCACATTCGAAATATCGCAGATAAGAGCCGCTGCTGACAAGTGAGATATCCGAGAGCAGGGCTGTTTTCAGAGCACTCTGCGGTTGCGTGGGATTTTCGATACCTACATTCCAGTCGGATGTGTCGCCGCGCTTACCGGATACGGTTATATTTCCTCCGAGATTAATAAGAAAATCGGTATATCCGGCGTCAATCAGCGCCTTGTGTATTCTCTTTGCGGCATATCCCTTGCCGACTGCACCGACATCAAGCGACATCAGTGGGTCCGAAAGAGTAACGGTGCCGCTTTCGGTGTCCGTTATGACCTTGGTTATATCTGTATGCTCCGAAGCTTCGGAAAGCTCGGCGGAGGTGGGGATCCGTGCCGTTCCGTCGGATCTTTGAGCCTCTTCACGGCAATCGTGCCAGAGTTTAAGCACGCTTCCGAGAGCAATATTCATGTAACCGTCGGTCAAAACGTACATCTCTTTGCACCAATCAATAAACTCGGTGACCTCTTTGCCAAGCGGTATCGGGGCGCCGTCGGAATCATTAAGCGTTTTCAGATTGCAGATGCCGTCGTATGTGTTGTATATATCAAAAAGACGGTGGTATTTTTCTATTTCAGATTCAAATATGTCGCACATTTCCGAGAAGGTATCCGCAGATGAGGTATAGGCGGTAAAAACCGACACGGTATCGAAATATTCGACATATGTAGTCTGGCGTTTTACACGCTGATTCCGGCACGAGACAAGTTGTAACATAAGGGCAAGTAGCAGAAAGAGTGCGGCGACCTTTTTAGACATTTTATCAAATCCCGTTTCTCTTTAAAAATCGATGATATTATTATAAACCCATATGGCCTCTTTGTCAATATCGTAACTTTTCACGCTATCTGACTAAAGGTCACAATTATTTCATTCAAAGTGCAAGAAAAAGCCTAAAAAAAGTTATATTTGGTGCTTGTATATTTCACAATTATACTTTAAAATGTAATCAGATCATGATTTGCCCGATATGCGGCAAAAATAAAAAATCGGAGGAAGAAATGGCTAACAGAATCGTACTTAACGAAACTTCTTATCACGGAGTCGGAGCTGTAAAGGAAATAGTGTCCGAGGTAAAGACAAGGGGCTACAAAAAGGCTTTTGTGTGCACGGACCCGGATTTGCTGAAATTCGGAGTTTCGGCAAAGGTTACGTCGATACTCGACGACGCGGGACTTCCCTATGAAATTTATTCCGATATCAAGGCCAATCCCACAATAGAGAATGTTCAGAGCGGAGTTGCCGCATTCAAAAAGAGCGGTGCGGACTATATTATAGCGATTGGAGGAGGTTCCTCGATCGATACCTCAAAGGCTATCGGTATAATCATAAGCAACCCCGAGTTTGAGGATGTGCGTAGCCTTGAGGGCGTCGCGCCTACAAAGCGTCCCTGCGTACCGATAATCGCAGTACCTACGACCGCAGGAACCGCCGCCGAGGTTACTATAAACTATGTTATTACTGATGTTCAGAAGCAGAGAAAATTCGTCTGCGTTGACGTTCACGATATACCCGTCGTTGCCATTATAGACCCAGATATGATGAGCAGTATGCCCAAAGGTCTGACTGCCGCTACCGGTATGGACGCTCTTACCCACGCAATCGAGGGTTACATCACGAAAGCGGCATGGGAAATGACGGATATGTTCCACCTCAAGGCTATTGAGATCATATCCGCATCACTGCGCGGCGCGGTTGAAAACACCAAGGAAGGCAGGGAGGGCATGGCTCTCGGTCAGTATATTGCCGGTATGGGCTTTTCCAATGTCGGACTCGGAATAGTTCACTCCATGGCACATTCGCTTGGGGCGGTATACGATACGCCTCACGGTGTCGCAAATGCCATTCTGCTCCCGACGGTAATGGAGTACAATGCAGAGGCGACCGGTACAAAATACCGTGACATAGCTGCCGCAATGGGCGTTGAAGGAACAGATAAAATGAGTCCCGAGGAGTACAGAAAAGCCGCTGTCGACGCAGTAAGAAAACTTTCTGCAGACGTCGGAATCCCTGCGGATCTCAAGAATATCGCGCGTAAAGAGGATGTTCAGTTCCTTTCGGAGTCCGCTTACGCCGATGCTTGCCGTCCGGGTAATCCGAGAGAGACAAGCGTTGAGGACATAAAAGCGCTGTATATGTCTTTGCTTTGATTTTATAACCTTATTACGGGCTGCCGATTTTCGGCGGCCCGTTTCTTTTATTCCTTGACTTTCCATTGAGCGAGAGTTATAATAAATATGAATATAATACGGCGGTGATGAATTATTGTTTTTTGATTACGGTGAAAAGGAAATTAAGTATCTTTCCGAACGCGACGGGCGTTTGGGCAATGCCATAAGGCGCATAGGGCATATTTCCCGGGAAATCGAGACGGATCTGTTTGCGGGACTCGTGTTTCAGATAGCAGGTCAGCAGATATCAGGAACAGCCCTGAAAACGATTTGGGGCAGGCTTGAGGTGGCGGCAGGCGGAAAGGTTACGGCAGAAAAGATCTGCACTCTTACCGCGGAATCACTCGCCGCTGTGGGGCTGTCGGGCAGAAAGGCAGGTTATATAAAAGAACTTGCACTGAAGGTTTCCGACGGGACATTTGACCTTGCGGGTCTTTCGGAGCTTGATGACAGTGAGATAAAAACGCGGCTGTGTGCGCTGAACGGCGTGGGTGAATGGACAGCAGAGATGTTTATGATATTTTGTCTTTGTCGCCCGGACGTAATCAGCTTCGGCGATTTCGGCATAAGAAGAGGAATGTGCATATTGTACGGGTATGACAGGCTTGACCGAAAGACTTTTGAGAGCCACCGGCAGGTTTATTCGCCGTATGCCACCGTGGCGTCGTTTTATCTTTGGGCAATTTCGTCGGGAGCACTCGGATAAAAAAGGACAGATTTCCTGATAAATCCGTTATTTCAGGGAATACTGTATTGTGTGAAAGTATGAGCGAGATTTGTTATATATTCGGAGGTGTAATGCATGTATGACGTTATAATCGTAGGCGGAGGAACTGCGGGGCTTTCCGCCGCGATCTACACATCGAGAGCGGGCAAGAGCACACTGCTTTTTGAAAAACAGAATTGCGGCGGTCAGATCGTCAATTCGCCTGAAGTCGAAAATTATCCCGGAATCGGGCATATATCGGGAAGTGATTTCTCGTACGCACTGTACGAGCAGGCAAAAAAATTCGGAACCGATATGAAATTCGAGGAAGTTGACAGCATTGGCGTGGGAGACGGAATGAAGCTTGTCAGCACAAAAAAAGGCGCTTACCGTGCCCGAAGTGTGATCATTGCATCGGGTGCGCAGAGACGCAGGCTCGGGCTTCATAACGAAGTCGAGTTTGTCGGAAAGGGAATATCTTATTGCGCAACCTGTGACGGCCCGTTTTTCAGAGGGAAAACTGTGGCAGTGGTGGGAGGCGGAAATACTGCGCTTGATGACGCTCTTTATCTGTCTGAAATCTGTGAGACCGTTTATCTGATACACAGAAGAAATGAGTTCAGAGGAAACTCATCCACACTCGAAAAGCTGTCACAAAAGCAGAATGTCAGCATAGTTCTGAATTCGGTTGTGACGGCAGTGCATGGGACGGTAAGTGTCAATTCGATAACCGTGGGAAGCACCGTGGGTGCCCCCGACAAGGAAATCAAGCTTAACGGGGTTTTCGTTGCGATAGGAAGCGACCCGGACACAAAGCCGTTTGCGGACATAATAAAGGTGGATCCCGACGGTTATTTTGACTCTCCGGAGAGCTGTGTGACCTCTACGCCGGGGATCTTTGTAGCAGGGGATTGCCGCAGAAAAAAAGTGCGCCAGCTGGCGACCGCAGCGGCGGACGGCGTGGTTGCCGCAACGGCGGCTGTGGAATATCTCGAAAAAATCTGAAGATCGGGCAACTGTGTTTTATTTCGGAACAATTGCAATGCAGTGCCTGTACGCATACGAAAAAACCGTGTGTGCATCCCGTAAGGGTGCACGCACGGTTTCGCATTTTAACTTAATTTTCTTATTCGGTCTCAACAGGGAGGTAATCCTCATAATCCTTGAGCTTTGCCTTCTTGAACGAGGGAGCGCCGTAATATGAGAAAGTGACCTTTGAAAGCTGTTTGCTTGTCAGTGTTGCGTTTTGATTGAATATTATCGGTATAACAGGCATATCATCAACGATCATCTTTTCCGCTTCATGGAGAAGGACTGCACGTTTCTCCGTATCTGTCTCACCGTAAGCAGCCTCAATCTTTTCGTTGTATGCCTCGCTGTCATAACCGCTTATATGAGGCGTAAGCTTGTAATCGAGAGTGGTCATATCCATTCCTTCGCCCGAGTATTCCTTCGCATACGCCGCAAGGATCGGGAGCGCATTGCAAGACATGGCAACCAGATCGACAGCCGCGACCTCGAACAATCCCGCTCTGTAATTTTCAGCAAAGACGTCATCCATGATGTCCTTGGGAGTTTCATCGGTAGCCGCATAGTAGTCGTCATTCTGAATCACTTGAATAGCATTTATCGCAACTTTAAAGCCAAGCTCCTGCCAAGCCTTCTGAACCATCTCGGCGATACACATATGCACTTCGTCATAAGCCGCCACCGAAATTGCAAACATATACTTGGAGGGATCAATTCCCGCCTCGGAGAGAAGCTGCTTTGCAGCGCTCATATCGGCGTCGGATGCAATCAGATCGCCGCCGACCTTTCTGAAGGATTTCTTTGCCGAATCCGCTTCAAATACTCCGTAGGGAATAAGTCCGGTAGCCGCCTTTGCGAAAACGACCGCATCCGCAATCGCATTTCTGTCTATTGCAAGCGAGAGCGCGTTTCTGACCTTTGCGTCAGCGAATATCTTGTCACCGTCGGTACCCTCAACAAGGCTCGGGTCGTAGACCGTGGTATCGGATGAAAGCGTCTCAAATCCTGACGCATCATAGTAGCGAACAACAGCGTTCTGATTGAGAACATATGAATGAGAGCTGAGTGCGTCGGATATTTCCGCAGATTCCTTGTATTGATTTCTGAGGGAAAGCGGGATATCTCCTACGTAGAAGATACTGCCGTTCTCATATGCCTGCATTATTTCTTCACCGGTCATGCTGTAATCGATTATGAGACGGTAGGGAGTAACGGATTTGTCAACGGCATCCTTCATGATGTCTCTGTAATAGTAAGAGTTTCTCTCAAGTGTCAGACCTCTGAGTGCCGTTGCGACCTTATTGCCCGAGGCATCGGTTTCAAAGGCATCCTCATAAGTTACTCCGCGGACGCGGAAAGGACCGCTTGAGACCATCGTGGAGGGTTTCTTTGCCCAGTCCATGGTTCTCTCGACAATTTCCTCACGCAACGGAACAAGTGCGTAGCTTGTCAGGTTGAGAAGGAACTGATCATAATCTATATCGCCCTCAAACTCTATGCGCACCTGGTTCTCGTTGAGCGCATCGACGCCGAGATCGTCTATCGGAAGATCTCCGTGCTTGACCGCGCGTGCGTTTTTGATGTCAAAGAGAAGGGATGCGGCAGGAGAGGAATTTTCCACGTTGAGAATACGTTTCCATGCGTAAACAACATCGTTTGCGGAGATATCTATTCCGTCGCTCCACTGGGTGCTGTTAAGAGTGATTATCATTGTATATTCTTTTGCGTTTTCGTTTCTGACTATTTCATAATCCTTGGCAAGGGATTTCTTCACCTTACCGTTATCGTCGAGAACGAAAAGATTGTCGAACAGCAGGCTGACAAGCTTGAGCGAGGACTCGTTTGAGTACGCGCTTGCAGGGTCGAGGTCGTATACCATATCCGTCAGATACATATATATGTATGCACCTTTGTCGTTTTCGTCCTTTTTACCTGCGCAGCCTGTAAATACAGCGCCGATCATTATAAAGCACAGCACAAGGGAAATAACACGTTTCATTATAGGGAAAACCTCCTCATTGGTTCGATACGGATAAATGAAAATGTAACATTACTCATGGTATTATATCATTTTTTTCGTGCAAAATCAATCTTATTGTCGGCAGAAAATTACTTTTGTTTATATGCACAATTTATTTTTTTGATACTTGTGCATAATTTCTATAACGGTGCAGGAATCATAAAGTAAGCGATGAAAAACTCCGTGCGGGAAACACGGACGTGCGTTAATTATATGTTGTATTTTGTTTTTAAGAGGTACCGACGATTATGAAAAATTATATTTATTCCGACCTTGCCGTGGAAAGCAGGGTAATGAGCGGCGGCAGGGAAACGGAGAACGGAGAATACCGTGAAAAAAAGAAGGGGGACAGCACGGTATGCAGGCTCGAGATTAAAACCGAGGAGACCGCGAAAAAATACGGCAGAGCAAAGGGAACGTATATAACCGTTTTCTGCGATAAGATCTGGAGAATGAACGACGCAGAACTCGGCAGGCTCGCGGATATAATATCGGAAGAGATAAGCGATATGATAAAAGCTATGTGCGGAAAGCGACCCGATACATCGTTTTCCGTTTTAGTCGCGGGACTGGGAAACTTGGATATTACTCCGGATGCCATCGGCCCCCTCACGGCAAAGGAAATTACGGTGACAAGGCATATCGGAACGCTTGACGGAGAGCTGTTCGGAAAAATGGGATATTGCAATGTCTCCGCCGTGATCCCCGGTGTACTGGCACAGACGGGAATTGAGACTGTGGAAATGGTGAAGAGCGCTGCCCAGAATGTAACACCCGATCTCATTATTGCCATAGACGCACTTGCGGCGCGAAGCTGTGAACGCCTCGCATCCACCATTCAGCTTTCCGATAACGGTATAAGTCCCGGCTCCGGAATCGGAAATATGAGAAAGGCGATAAACAGAGAAAACATCGGAGTTCCCGTGCTTGCGCTCGGGGTGCCGACAGTCGTGGATTCCTCCACGCTTGTTTACGACGCACTCCGGAAGGCAGGTATTGAGGAGGTCGACGGTGAGCTTAGTACCGTGCTCGAGAACGGAAGGGGATTCTTTGTTTCTCCGAAGGAGAGTGATGTCATAACCAAAAGCGTTGCTCATCTGCTTGCGCAGTCGCTCGATAACGTATTCAGAATATAGACAT
>JBJDZF010000009.1:0-1775 GCA_051867855.1 Eubacteriales bacterium | reverse complement strand
AATTTGGGCGTGAAAAAGGTGTACTTAACTTAAAGACCAGCAAAACTTTCACGCTTCAGTCCTCCCGAAAACGGTTATATACGCAAAACCGAGGGTTGCCGCAAAGCAGCGGCAACCCTCGGCTACGGCAAAGCCCCGATTATTCGGCATCAGCCGATGCAATCTCTTCCTTGGTCTCTGCATCGTCGGCATCATCAATAGCGATATCACCGTCGTCGCACTCATCAAGGAGGTCGTCACAATCGTATACGAGATCCTCTGTGTACTTCTTTATGAGCTTGTAGATCACGAAAGCAACAGCAGACGCTGCGGCGATGACCGCGAGTGTGATTGCAACTATCTTACCGTAGTTTGTTTTCTTTTTGTTGAAAAACATTTTAGTATTCCCCCTTTAAAAATTTTCTATTTATAGTATACCATATTTTATTGCAAATGCAATACCTATAAAAATATTATTTGTAAATTTTTTATAATCTATAACATTGCGGGTAAAATGCGGTATTAAACGTAAATTTCTGCTCCGGAGTGTCTGCGAAGGTGACGAAGCAAAGTTTTTTTAAAAAAATACGCATTTTCTATTGCTTTTTTTCTTTCTCTATGGTAAAATACGATATACGCTTGTTCGCAGTTTACCCATTTCTGCGTTATATATTAGTTTCGGAGGTATGAAAATGACCGCTTTTGAGTGGATTTTCGGTAGTATCATATTCGTTATTTCATTGGTCCTCGTTGTGGCAGTGCTTCTGCAGTCCGGCAAGGAAAAGGGACTTTCAGGCTCGATCGCCGGCAGCGCCGAGACTTTTTTCGGTAAGAGCAAGGGCAACAGAAGAGACAGATTTCTCAACAGCCTGACGATCGTTTTGGCGGTCGTTTTCTCCATCATGGCAGTTGTCATGTATATAGTTATTACCTGATAGCTTTGATTTCATTTATCCCCCCGCTTTCGGGGGGATTTTTCGTGTATCCGTATCTTTGGTATTATTCCATAATATTATTGTATTACCAAAAATATCGCATTTACAAATAATGCTTTTAAGGTTATAATTAGCTTACGATTCCATCAATACATATCAAAGGAAATAACCTGCATGAAAAGAATAATAAGCCTGTGCCGTCCACTGCTGTGCTGTGCCGTGATCCTCACTGCTCTGTTTGCCGTCTCCTGCTTTGGGGAATGTAAACACACGGATATGAAAACAACTGTAATTACTCCATCCTGTGACACGGAAGGATATACTCTGCACGAATGTCAGAATTGTACATATTCATACAGAACCGATATGGTCACGCCTGTCGGACACACACTCTCCTACACGCGGCATGAGGCAGACTGCACCGAGGAGGGATTTACGGAATTTAAGTGCTCCGTTTGTGATTATTCGTTTGTTTCGGAGCACACCCCTCCGCACGGTCATTCGTTTGAGAAGGAGATCACCTCTCCGACGTGCACGAAAGCGGGTTACACGACATATACCTGCAATGAATGCGGATATTCATATAGTTCCGACCTCACCGCCCCGCCCGCACATACTTTTTCAAAAGAGGTCATAGCGCCAACCTGTACCGATGAGGGCTGCACAGTTCTGAGTTGCGCTGTCTGCGGAAAAACTTACATAACCGATTACACCGCACCGCACGGGCACAACTTTACGACAAAGAAGGTCAATCCCACGAGCTCGCAAACCGGATACACCGTCTTTCACTGTTCATTGTGCGAATATGAATACGTCGGTGATTATGTGTGGCGCAGCGATATTTTCAAAGGAGCATATGTT
>JBJDZF010000008.1:0-1778 GCA_051867855.1 Eubacteriales bacterium | reverse complement strand
CCTGACGCTTTATATCTCCGGCATATTTAATTCCTACCTAAACAGTATCCACAACTCGCCGCGGCAGATTTGTATCGCGATCGGTATCTATTTCTCCGAGAATATCATATGTTATCTCCGGACGACGAAGGAGATCCGCAAGCGAACAACCGCTTGCAATCGGCTGACATCCGAGTCGCGAAAGCAGCGTATTGACTGTGCGCGGAGAGACAAATGTTGACTCAAGGCGTTGTTTTTCACGTGAAACAAGTTCTTGCTTACCGAGAAATCTGTTGTATTGTTCATCGCTTACAAGTCCTACGCGATGCCCGATCGGAGTGAGCCTCTCATCGGCATTGTCCTGACGCAACAGAAGTCTGTATTCGGAACGTGATGTCATCATTCTGTAAGGTTCATTTGTTCCTTTTGTCACAAGATCGTCGATAAGAGTACCGATATAGCTCTCTCGCCTTGAGAGTATCATTGGCTCCATGCCGCGGATTTTAAGGGATGCGTTTATGCCCGCGACAAGTCCTTGTGCCGCCGCTTCTTCGTATCCCGAGGTGCCGTTGAACTGTCCCGCTCCGTAGAGCCCCTTGATTTCCTTGAATTCAAGGGTGGGGCGCAGCTGTGTCGGGTCTGCACAGTCATATTCTATCGCATACGCATACCTCATGATCTGTGCGTCGGAAAATCCGTCGAGAGAGTGGAGCATTTCATGCTGAACATCGACGGGCAGGGAAGTGGAAAAGCCCTGAATGTACATTTCCTCGGTATCTTCACCGAGCGGTTCAACAAAGAGCTGGTGACGTTCCTTATCGGCAAAACGAACTATTTTGTCCTCAATAGAGGGGCAGTAGCGCGGTCCGGTGCCGTGAATATTTCCCGAATACATTGCCGATCTGTGTAAATTATCTCTTATCAGACTGTGTGTGTTTGCGTTTGTATACACTATATGGCAAGGAATCTGGTCAAGAGAATCAAAATAATCCTCATCGGTTTGTGCGGAATACGGTGTTATATGCTCCTCTCCGCGCTGAATATCGAGCTTTGAAAAGTCAATACTCTGCCTTTTAACTCTGGCAGGGGTACCGGTCTTGAAACGCATCAAAGAAATACCATTTTTTACCAATGAGTCTGAAAGCCCCTTTGAGGCAAGAAAACCGTCCGGTCCGCTTTCGTAGCTTGAGTTTCCGACAAAAATTTTACTCTCGAGGTATGTTCCCGTGCAGATAATGACGCACTCACATTCCCAGAGCTCACCGAGCTTTGTTGTCACCGATTTTACCGTCCCGTCGGATACGCCTATGTCGACGATCTCCGCCTGGATCAATCGCAGATTTTCGGTGGTTTCAAGTGTGTGCTTCATTATGCGGTGGTATTTTTGCCTGTCTGCCTGGATCCTTTTGGAATGTACAGCCGCGCCTTTCCCGAGATTCAGGGTGCGTGACTGGAGCGTTACTCTGTCTGCCGCACGACCCATTTCGCCACCGAGCGCGTCAATTTCAAACACAAGATGTCCCTTACCCGTACCGCCGATGGACGGATTGCAGGGCATATTTCCCACGGAATCGAGCGACATGGTAAAAAGCACTGTGTCAACTCCCGTACGTGCCGCGGCAAGTGCCGCTTCAATTCCGGCGTGACCGGCGCCGATTACGGCTACCTGCGTTTTTTGTATCATTATTAATCTCCATGCCGCCAGAGGCGGCTCAAATATATATTGAAATTGCTCGTATCTGCTGCAGATCAAAATGGGTTGGGTCCCATTTTGAGAGCAATTTGGGCGTGAAAAAGAT
>JBJDZF010000007.1:0-1805 GCA_051867855.1 Eubacteriales bacterium | reverse complement strand
CTTTACGGGAAAACCTACACCGAGGCAAAAGCAAAAAAAGAAGAGTATTACGGCATAAACCGCTTTGAATCCACGCCATCTGCGAAAAAGTTGGCTGCATTTTCTTGGCTTGCAGGTGAGTGGCTGGCTTCTGTCAGGGGAACGGTGAAGGAGTCCACCTACACGAGGTATTACAGGAATGTGTACAGCTATCTTGTACCTGCCTTAAGCAAATATTCGGTTTCAAGGCTGGACAGTACTATCATCAACCAGCTGAAAGAAGAGCTTCTGTTGCGTGGCGGCAAGCGCGGCGACGGACTGTCCGAAAAAACGGTGTCGGACATTCTTTCGGTTCTCAAAATGATTCTGTTTTATGCCGCCGGCGAGGGATACCCCGTAATGAACGCATCCTTGATCAAGTATCCGCGCAGAAAAAAGAAGGACATCAGCGTGATCCCGCCGGATATCATCAACCGCCTCGAAGAAATCCTGCTGTCATCGGATGAAGCCATCTCGTTAGGGATTCTTCTGACGCTGCATACGGGCCTTCGGAACGGCGAACTTTGCGGTCTTCAGTGGGGTGATTTCAGCTTTTACAATAAGACGGTGCAGATCAACCGAACGGTGGAGCGGATCGCCAATCTGGAGCCGGGCAGGAAGTCCAAAACGAAGCTGGTGATCAGCGAGCCGAAAACCGATACCTCCAAACGCGAGATTCCATTGCCGAAAACTTTATGCGATTATCTGAAAATAAAGCGTAGGTCGCCGGAGACATATTTGCTTACCGGCACGGACAAGCCCTCCGAACCACACACGCTATATGTGCGGTATGAGCGATTCCTCAAGCGGAACGGATTTGAGGGTTATACTTTTCACGCGCTCCGTCACTCCTTTGCCACACGCGGTATTGAATCGGGGTTTGATGCCAAATCGCTTTCGGAAATCCTCGGACATTCGGATGTTACCACCACTCTGCGATGCTATGTGCATCCGTCGATCGAACAAAAGCGAAAGCAGATGGAAGCCCTGTTTGATGGAAAAATTCGTGGTCAGAAATATGGTGTGTGAAATCCCGAAATCCTTGATATTACATCTATACTGAGCAAGTGGAAATGAAGTTCTGTACTTCATTACACAAAACACGCCTTTTCAGCCGTCCTTCGGGGCGGCTTTTTTCATCAATTCCATCTGACAATTTGTGTAAAAGTGCACTTGTTTGCTCTTATTGCTTGGCTCGTTAGTAAAGCAATTTAGTATTGTTCTATTTCGTTTTCAGCAAGATTGACTATCTCTTTCTCGTGCTGTTTGGCATACTTCATTGCGGTATATGCACCGCCGCTTTTACGCTCAACGTAGCAAATCACAATATCTGCATTTTCTACCATCCATTCATTTCGCTTGGTTATGGCTAACTTTGGATGTGCGCTGATTGGTATGATCACTCTGTCATAATACTTTTCAAAATCCTTTATATCCTTTTTCATGTACGGCAAGACAAGGTTGAGTTCGCTGTTCTCCTTCCCCATCGCATCTTGAACGCGCTTTACGACTGACGCAGCATATCTGTCGAACTCTCCGTCTCGACCTATATAGATTTCCACGAAAGGTTTTGTACGTAAAAGCTCTTTTAAGAACGGATAAAGCGTATCTTCCAACCGTCTGTGAGCGCAAAAGTCTCGATGTCCGAACAGAGCCACCCTATAAATATCGTGATATAACAACATGACCGTGTAAATAAATAAGTGTATTTTTCCCTTTCGGATTGTTCATCTATCGTTATAATAGACGTATAGTTTACTAATATATTATATCATAAATGCCCCATA
>JBJDZF010000006.1:0-7852 GCA_051867855.1 Eubacteriales bacterium | reverse complement strand
TATGTGCGTTTTTTGATTTCCGCACGGCGTTGCTCTCATTTGTTTTCCGAAATAATCCGTATTTATTTTGAGACAGCAGTCAAAGCCTCCCTGTCGGACATCGGAACATACTCGCGGCGCTCGCTGATGCTCTTGTACGCCGGGCGGATTATCTTGCCCTCGTTTACCAGCTCTTCGATGCGGTGCGCGCTCCAGCCTGCCATTCTTGCTATCGCAAAGATCGGCGTGTTCAGTTCTATCGGAAGTCCCAGCATCTGATATGCAAAGCCGCTGTAAAAGTCCACATTGGCGCTGACACCCTTGTATATCTTCCGCTTTTTTGCGATTACCGACGGCGCAAGCCTCTCGACATTGCGGTACAGGGCGTATTCGGATGCCATTCCCTTTTCTTCGGACAGCTTTTCGACGTATGCGCGGAACACATCCGCACGCGGGTCGGACACCGAGTAGACTGCGTGCCCTATACCGTATATCAGACCGCTGCGGTCAAAGGCTTCCTTATTGATGATCGCCGTCAGATACGCGGAAAGCTCTTCGTCGTCGTTCCAATCGCGCACGTTTTTCTTGATATCGTCGAACATATGCACAACCTTGATGTTTGCCCCGCCGTGTCTGAATCCCTTGAGCGAGCCGAGGGACGCGGCTATCGCCGAATAAGTATCCGTGCCCGAAGACGTCACGACATGGGTAGTAAATGTGGAATTATTTCCTCCGCCATGCTCTGCGTGAAGCACCAAAGCCATATCGAGCACACGCGCCTCAAGCGGGGTATAGCAGCCGTCCGGGCGCAGCATATACAGAATATTTTCCGCGGTGGAGAGCTCCTTTCTGGGAGTGTGTATAAAGAAATTCTCGTCATTATTGTAATATCTGTGTGCCTGATAGCCGTAAACGGACAGCAATGGCACCTGCGCAATAAGCTGTATGCACTGGCGCAGGACATTCGGGATCGATATGTCATTCGGATTTTTGTCGTACGAATAAAGCGCCAGAACACTGCGTGCCAGCGTATTCATCATATCGGATGGCGGAGCTTTCATGATTATATCGCGCACAAAGCTCTTCGGAAGCCCCCTGTAATGTGCGAGGATCTCCGTAAATTCGTCCTCCTCCTCGCGTGTCGGAAGATCACCGAAAATAAGTAAATAAACTACCTCTTCAAATCCGAATCTCTTGTCATTTATAAAGCCGTGTATAATGTCCTTTATATTATAGCCGCGGTAGTACAGCTCTCCCTCGCAGGGGATACTTTCGCCGTTCTCCCCGATTTTCGACGAGCATACCTCGGATATGTCCGTAAGGCCGGCAAGCACGCCTTTGCCCATAATATCTCGCAGCCCCCGTTTTACGTCGTAACGGATGTAAAGCTCCTCGTCTATCACGTCATTGAACCGACAGTGCTCAGAAAGCTTAACAAGCTGTTTTTCGATATCTGATTTTTTCATTTGATACCGCCTTTCGTTTGTATTTCTCCCCCCGATAACAAACAATTGGGTCTCCGTGGGAGAACTGAAGTACGCAAATTACATATTATCTTTATTTTACCATATCTACCCCCTTGATGTCAATCAAAAAAAATCGACGTTATCTTGCCGTTCACGGCATCTTACGCCGACTGACGGCATATTAATAGCATTAGAAAGCATACAGGAGGAAAAAATGAAAATAAAATTCGGCATCGGCGGAAAATGCCGCCGTGCGGCGGCATTTTCCGTTATTATAATTTCAATCCTTATCTCGTTTTCGTCCTGCGTATCATCGCAAAAAAGCTCCGAAGAACTTCTCTCGGAGCTTGCGGGCAAAGTACCGGAGCTTCCGTACGGCACCGTTTACCTCTCGGACGCCGAGGAGGGTGAGTCAAGCTACGCCGACTCTGCTCTTCTGAAATCCCTCTACGGTGAATCCGCGACCGAATACGAACTGCCGCTGACGGAGAATTTTGCGATATACCTTTCGTCTTTCGCATCTCCGTGTGAGATAGCCGTTTTCAAGTGCTATTCGGCATCGGACACCGAAATTCTTGCGGGAATGTGCTTCAACCGTATCGAACAGCTTTCCGTTCTGCTTGCTTCGAGCGAATTTTCCGAACGTGTCTCCCGTGCCGATGTGCGCGTCAGCGGACGGTTTGTCATTATGACAATGCTCCCTTGAAAACGCCGTATAAATCAGAAGATGAGCTTGCAGACATAGTATATCACCCCGTATACCGCCCCCGCAAGTATTCCGTAAAGGAGTACGGGACCGGCAACAGTGAATATTTTTGACCCCACTCCGAGCACAAGCCCCTCCGCCTTTGAATCTATCGCCGGGGAAACCACGGAATTGGCAAAACCCGTGATAGGCACGAGAGTACCTGCCCCTGCGTGCTTTGCGATACGGTCGAACACTCCGAGTGCCGTAAGTACGACCGCTATGAAGATAAGCGTCACCGAGGTAAGCGTGCCTGCATCATCTTTGCCGAGACCGCACAGATCACTGTATAATTGAAGAAAACCCTGCCCTATCGCACAGATCAGCCCTCCCGAAAGAAATGCCTTGATACAGTCGAGTACCACGGGGGATTTCGGGGCCCTTGCGTCGGCGTATTTTTTGTAATCCTTCTTGTCTATATTCATTTTTCCCTCATTCCGTCCGGAGCGTGCGTGGGACTAATTACGATTTTCATTTCCACGCCTCGCGCTACGTTTGTTTTTTTCGGAATTCACCGCTGCCTTTATTTTGCCCCGATAAAAATATTTTTATCCCCTCGCTTTACAATCCGTATGTATTGGTGTATAATGTATGCAGATCATTTTTACGAAAGGAAAGTGTTTAAAATGGCTGATTGGAATGAAATCCGCTCGAACGTCGAACGTGCTGCAAGTACTACTATCAAAAAAACAGGCGAGCTTGCCGACGCAGCGTCTCTGCGCGTAAAGCTCAAAATATCCTCATCAAAGCTTGCAAAAAAATATGAAGAACTGGGCCGTCTTACATATAAGCAGCTGAAAACAACAAAATCCCAGGCAGAGGCTATCGCACCTGTCGTCGCGGAAATAGATGCATTGCGTGCCGAAATGAAGAGTATGCACGATAAGATTGAGGCGGAAAAGGCTGCAAAAGAAAAGCAAAAAAACGAGGATTTTGAAGAATTATAATTACTATATTGTATTTGCGGGGGAAACTTTTCAAGTGAAAAGGTTTCCCCCGCACCCCTTTCAAAAGCTTTCAAACCTGTTATAATTTATCCAAGTCCGAAGTTCTTGAAAGAGGGGTGCGGGGAGGAAAGCTTCTTTTAAGAAGTTTCCTCCCCGCAAGAACGACGGTATCACCGTATTATGCGGGGGAAACTTTTCGAGAAAAGTTTCCCCCGCAAAAAGCCCTAAACCCCTATAACGACCGCACAGGCGGCGTGAGTCGAATAAATGAGAGCTTCGGTACAGTCTTTTCCGAACAGTTCTCTGACTGCTTTTGCGTAGTATTTCAGTTGCGCCGCATGACGTTCGGTCATGAGCCGTGTAAGCGCGTCGCGGTTTTCGAGTGCATAAGGCGGTATTCTGTCTGTCTTATAATCGCACAAATGAATATTACCGTCGTAATCTGTGAATATCAGGTCAATAACGCCCTGCACAGCTATCATTTCTCCGGCGGTACGGCGCAGAAGATCCGCATCCTCGGATAGGCATGACGGCGGCAGGAGTATATTGAATCGCTGTTCGCGAAGTATGTCCCGGGATCGGCTCAAGCGTGCAAAGAAATCGCCGGCGAAAAATTTTTCTATCTCGTCGGTATAGACAAGCTCGCGGCTGTCAGACGGTATATACTTCTTCTCGATCAATCTGTCAAGCTCCCGCGCCACCCCGTTGCGTTTTACATAATCATAGCTGCAGAATTGCAGAAACAGATGTGTTGCCGTTCCCCGCTCTGCCGGTGAGACACGTCCGTCCGGATTTCCGGTAAATATGGGCGGCGCGACGTACTTTTTCGGCTCATCAAACAGCTTTACTGCGTCGGTATCGGAGGAATACAGATCCGGTTTGAGAGACGACACCGAAAGCTTTGCGGGCAAACGTGTAACCGCCTCGTAGGGATAAGAATACGAAAAGCGTTCCCCGAGCAGCTTCTTTGCCTCGGCGACGGCTGCCGGATCGGGCAGCGCGATTTGCTCCGCTGCATCGGTTTTTGCATCTACCGGGCACGTCGAGTCGTATCCTATGAATTCCACCTCGGCAAACTCACTCACGTCTCCGTCTGCAAGCGCCGCCAATATCCACTCGAGATACGATCTGCAAGAGCAGACGGTATGCCTGCATTTGTTGCGGCGGTTGTTTTGCGCATTCTTAAGAAGCTTTTCTTCGGAAGAGGACGGCGCGGCGGTTATTATAAGCCGCTCCCGCGCACGGGTGAGTGCGACGTAAAGCAACCGCATTTCTTCTTCCGTCTGCTCCACGGTCGCCTCGCGTATCAGCGCTTCACGCATAGGTGTATTTATGCTTGCAAAGCCGGTTTCGTCCGATATTTTCATGGCTACGCCCAGCTCGGGATTGTAAAGCATACTGACGGTGCGGTCCTGCGCATTGAATTTTTTTGCCGCCCCGCAGAGGAAGCAGACCGGAAATTCGAGTCCCTTGGACTGATGGATCGTCATAAGAGTGACTTTTCCCGGGCTTACCGAAACCGGCGCGGATTCCGTCCTCGGGTGCTCTTCGATTATCTTGTTTATATATACGATAAAATTGTTGAGTCCCTTGAATGAACCCGCCTCGAATTTCCTCGCATATTCGTAAAGCCGCAGAATATTGTTTGTGCTGTCAGAGGTTATAAAGCTTGTCGTGGAGAAAAGCTCGGAGGAGAAAATGTGCCGCAGCAGCTTATCCACGCTCTGCGATGCCGCAACGTCGCGCAGGTCCCCCAGAAGTGCGTCGAAATCGGCGCATTTTTGGGCGAGGATCGGGTCTGCGTCGGTGCCGACGTTACCGCCGTACTCTTCTGTTTGCACGGCGGTCACTGCGTCCTTTCCGTCCTTATCCTCCGTTTTCCGGCGCACGGAATCGGCATAAGCACACAGCGCATCGTACAGTGAGTTCCGATCATCCGCAAATCGGCGCAGTTTTATCAGCTCGTCCATGGAAAACCCGAAAAGCGGTGAACGTAAAAGCCCCGCAAGGTATATATCACGGTGCGGATTGTCTATCGCGTTGAGCAGGCAAAGCACAAGCAAGACGTCCGGATTTTCAAAATATCGCTCGTCCGCGTTCTCCGAGTAAGGGATCCCGATTTCCGCGAGGGCTTTCTTTACATAAGCTCCCGAGGACTTCGAGCGGTACAGCACGGCAATATCCTCCGGCATGATAGGTGTGTTGTCGGCTTTTCTGCCGTTTGCAAGCAGATCGGCAATTTGCGAGGCGATATATTTTGCCTCTTCTCTTCCCTTGTCGCCGTCCGCCCCGGATTCGGAGATCTCCCCGTCGTCCTCACGGTCATAATCCGACGTGATCTCCTGCTCATCCGCCCCGGCGAGCTTGTCCTCCGGAAGTATCACGGCAACCTTTACGGGAAGGGACGGATTGACGGTATCCGCACTCTTAGAAAAAATCAGGTCATCGTCAGACGTATATCCGATACTCTCCGAACATTCCGAGAAAAAGTAGGAGCAGACGGTATTTGTAAAATCGATCACGGTCTTGTCACAGCGGAAATTGTTCGACATGAAAACAGAAGCACAATCTCCTGACTCCGCTTCATTTGTTCCGAGTGCGGGAAAGCTGTGCCGATATTGTGCGAACACACGTGGCTCCGCGCCTCGGAAGCCGAAGATGCTCTGCTTGATATCCCCGACCATAAAGCGGTTGTCGGGGGTCGATACCGCACGGAAAATAAGGTCCTGTACTCTGTCAACATCCTGATACTCGTCTATGTATATATCGGTAAATCTCTGTGAATACTCGCGTGCCGTCGGCGTGGGATTACCGTCCCCGTCAACGAGGATACGCAGGGCATATCGGCGTATATCGGAAAACGTACAGATGTTGCGCGCCCTTTTTTCCTCCGAATACCGCACATCAAACTCCTTTATCAGAGAGTAAAGAATGCCGGTAAGCTCGGCGGTCTTACTCATTGACATAGAGATACTTTCAGGTGAAAGCGCAAAGCTTCTTGAGCGCAGGTTGCGTATCTTTTTCACCATTGCGTCGCGCGTTTCCTTAAGCGCCTCGGTTTTTTCCGACTTCATTCCTTTCACGGATTTCAGACGTATCGGTGAGTATCCCCCGATGAACTCCCGCACGGTTGCGTAATCCTCTTTTTCGAGCAAACCGATAAAATCGGCGATGAAATTTCTGTCGTATTCAAATGAGCACAGATAACTCTCGACAAGTGCCTGTTCGCCGTAAATGTCGTCAAAGCAACCGTTGTAAACCGAGAGAATGTACTCTGCCTCCTCCGCTATGCTGTCGCGAAGCACTCGTCCGAAATGCGTGGCAAATAAGTCCTTTCCCGCATCTTTTTCACACCTCTCGGCTGATATCCGAAGAAATTCTATGCCCTCGGGATATGCCTCGATGTGTTTGAACAGGCTCAGAAATATGTCGGAAAGCTTGCCGTTGTTTCTTATGTTTACAAAGCACTCGGTGAATTTGGCGAAACGCTCGCCGTCCTCCCCGTTGTAAAAATCCTCGATTGTTTCCTCCATCACCGACTTTGCGAGTATATCGCTCTCCGCGCCGTCCGCCGTACGTATTGAAGGGGATATACCCACTGCGTCGAAATTGGAGCGTATCAGATCGAGATAAAAGGAATCTATGGTACAGATCTTCGCGCTTCCGAGCTTTATGAGTTGCTCGGACAGATGCCTGTTACCGGGGTCATCGGCAAGGGCTTCGTTTACTGCGGCAAATATGCGCTGCCGCAGTTCTGCGGCGGCGGTGCGCGTAAAGGTCACTATAAGCATTTTTGATATATCCGACGGATTCTCTGCCGCAGTCAGAGAACGTATAACTCTCTCCGTCAGAGCGGCTGTCTTTCCCGAGCCCGCGGCGGCGGAAACAAGCAGTGTCTTGCCGCGCGTATTTATTGCGGCGCTTTGCGCCGCAGTCCATTGTCTGGGCATATTTCCTCCGTGTATAAGCGTTTTTTGTCGATCTTCCCGTGCGTATTTTTCACGGGCAGAGCCGTCATCCGAGCTCCCGCCTGCAAACCGGCTTCATCGGGCAGTATGTGCAGGGGTCGTTTTTCTTGTATACAAAAGGCTCGGCGTCGGCATCTCCGCTCCTTATCTGCTCCGCAATTCTGCGCACCGTATCCTCGATTTCCGACTGTATTTTTTCAAACATCTCCGCCGAAGCAAGTGCTTTTCCGTAAAGTGTCCCGTCCGACTTTTGCTTTATTCCGGCAAGGAAGTCCGGAGAGAGTGACTCGTTCATACATTTGAGTATTTCCTCGTCATCACACAAAAGTCCGGCGCGGTTCAGCTTTTTCCGGGCAAGTCTTAACACCTCGTCACCGTCAGTATAGTCCTCAAGCTCGACCGGACCGATATTAGAGGACAGGTACATCACACCCGACGGAACCGGCTCATCGCTCTGTAGCCTGTCGAGAAATTTTCGGCTGTGATTTTTCGTGAGGGTGAACAGATAAAGCAGCATCTGTATGTTCATGCCGTATTTTATATCCTCAAGTGAAAATGTTTTCGTCCCGGATTTATAGTCCACCACGCGCAGATATACTTTTCCGTCACGGCGCAGTACATCCACGCGGTCCACGATACCGGTAAAGGATATTTCAGTAGAATCCGCGAGCGTCAGCTTAAGCGGCGAGGGGTTATCCCCCGCACCGTTTATATTAAGCTCGAAAAACTCCGGTGAGAAGGAGCTCT
>JBJDZF010000005.1:0-7856 GCA_051867855.1 Eubacteriales bacterium | reverse complement strand
AAAGGTTTGAAAGCTTTTGAAAGGGGTGCGGGGAAAACCTTTTCCCACGAAAAGTTTTCCCCGCAAAGCATAAATACTATATCACATCGCCGGAAGCCCATATCCAGCGGAGTTCGCTTTCGACAGCATCCGCCATAAGGAAAAATCCGTAATCATTCGGGTGTGTACCGTCTACGGTACACATATCCTCATTGACTGTCCTGAACAAGCCCGAGCCGTCAATATAATACACGTTTTTGTCTCCGTTATCTCTCGCAAAGCGGTAGCTTTCGTAAACCACGTCACGGCGCTTGACGCTGTCCGTATAGGCGCGTTTGTTGAAATCCGGTCTTGAGATCATCAGATACGGAATGTCCGGATTCTTTTCGCGTATTATTTCATAAAGCCTGCGGTGCGTTTGTCTCAATTCCTCCACAGGCGAGTTGTGGTCGTAGTCCGATACAAACACGGACATCGGCAGAGTCGCCATATACCGTGCTATGATCTCCTCGCCCCTTGCAGAGCCGGAAAAGCCGAGGTTGACAAAATCCGTGTCTGTCCTGCGGCTGACTATATTGGCGAACGCGTTTCCGGGTCGGGAAGAACACGCGCCCTGCGTTATCGAACTACCGTAATAAACGATCGGCAACACGGGACGGTATTTAAGCCCGTGCTCCAGGCAGGCGTCGTCGGCAATTCCTATATAAAGCGCGGAAACGTCGCTGTAACTCGGGAAATTGACGGTCAGATAACGCATTTTTCTCCCGTTGAACTTGACCTCCGCAGTGTATCCGTCCTTCATTCCGACACTCGGCTTGAAAACATCGTAAAAGCGGCTTACTCCGTGCGCAGGACTATCCACGTACAAATCAAAGCCCGCGCTTGAGAAGAGCGGCATATGCGGCATATGGCAGACCCTGGGCATCTCCGCACGGATAACAATGCGCTCCGAATCGGTTGCAAAACGCACTCTACCGCCCGCTGTATTTGTGTAGAGTTCCGACACTTTCTTGCTCGTATTCAGTCCGATCTCGTCGGGCAGACGTTTGAATTTCGGCTCACTGCGATACCGATACAGTCCGTATACATCAAACGGCTCCTCTCTTACGTCATAAAAACGCAGACCTTCCGTATTTACAGAACCGGACACTGCAAGGTTTTTATCAATTTTACCTATTGAGTTTTCCAAATATCTGCACTTCCTTTCGGTTACAACAGGATTTGCGCTGAAAGATCGATCCGTTTAATATACGCTTATACTCGAGAATGTCGAGTACTTATTTTCTGTTATGCTTGCCTCTTTATCGCGGTACGGCAACAGCTTTTCCTCAAGCTCATCGATCTTTTCGATCTTGCCGTTTACATAATCGAGCAGACGGCGGCGGCAGGCATCGGTGCGGCGGATCAGTCCTCCGAGGCGGATATCCTGAATATCGAAACCGTTAGGCTTATTATCGGTCATCCACTGCTTTTCAAACGCCCTTGCGTACTTGTCAATAAGCCTTGCGACCTCCGGGTATTCGTTTTCGGCAAGGCTTCGAAGCGTTTCCTTGTCCCCCGCCTCATAGGCAAGTCTTGTGCGCAGTCCCAGCTCGTACTTGATCACCATAACATCGCAGAGCTTTGCCGCAGCATCGAAAACATAACCGTAGCGGCGGCTCTTTTTGGCGGTGGCGTGAAGCTGTGCGGCATAGTCCTTATACTTCTCCCCTGCTCCGGGCTTTACCGTATAGTCAAGGAAGTCGTTGAAATAGTCCGAGAAAAGCATATATTTTGACGGATTTCTGGGACGTCCCTCGTATTCAACAACATCATTGGGGCAGTCAATTGCCATAAACTCATCAAATCCTATGCCGACAAGCTTCTCAAATTTCTGCTTTATTGAATTTTCATCGGTGTTCCCCTTGGCGTACTCTGCAAGGTAGAAGAGCGAGGGCAACTGTGAGAAATGCGAGCACTCCGCTCCATTGTCACCCCACATGGTCATAAAGACGTTGCGGATGCCGTGCTTTTTGCAGGCATTAAGTGCGGGAAGCATCGACTGTATCGTGAATCGGTTATACGGTATCATACCGTACCAGCTCCATGCGCCGCCCGCAAACCATGTCTTGTCCGAGAGCTGCATATGGTTCTCTATCATGTCGCTGTATTTTTTTTCATCGGTCTTATAGTAATCCCAGTAGACGGGAATTACCGATTCGGGAACGGACTCTATGATCTCACGCGGCATTTCGCACTTCGGGATATAGTATTCGCCGTTGTTCCACGGGCGGAAGTACATATCAGACCATATCATGACTTCATATCCGTATTTTTCGGCGAGCTCGCACACACGCGCAAGATGCCGCTTCATGATCGTATTGACGGTCTCATATCCGTGAATGTCAAGGTGCTTTCCGCGCCCGAGCATATGCGCCTCGTCCATACCGATATGTATTTTTCTCGATTCGAAGCATTCGGAAAGAGTTGCGAACATATGGTCGATAAGCTCGTAGGTGCGATCATCATCGGTCAGCAAAATATCGTTGCAGTCCACAGGAACCTTGCCCCAACGCAGTGTGGCATTAAGATGCGCCAGCGTCTGTATGCACGGAATGACAGTCATGCCGAGTCCGCGCGCAAATGCGTCGATCTCTTTCATTTCCGCCTTGGAGTAGCGCCCTCTCATGTAGCCGAAGTAAGGCTCTCCGTCCACCTCATAAGTATCCTCGGTGTAAAGCATTACACAGTCATAACCCATTTTTTTGAGCAACGGAAGGAATTTTTTAAGTCCGTCCATGCTCATGACGGCATTTCTCGACATATCGATCATTACGCCGAAAGTATCAAAATCTTTCATTCCCGGTGTACCTCCGTATGTTTTTATCAAAAGTTTCGGTCTTTGAATTATAATATAAACGCAACCGTTTGTCAAGTTATTTGTAATAATAATACTATTCAGCCGCCACACAACTAAAAGCAATCGGGCGCTTTACCTCTTACTCTGCTTTACAAAAGCAAACAGCTCCTGCGCCAACGTCGGAAACGCAGAAGCTGTATATTTAATTTTCATCCGGTCACATTCGGCGCGTCAATACCGGTTATACTCCGAAATTGCCTCTTCAATTCCCCTCATACTTCCGGTAGCCGTTTCCGAACGAAGCGACATCTGCGCCGACGCATTTCCGAAAACAAGCGCCTCATCTATGCTCTTATTGCGGTACGCCGCGAGCAGCACTCCGGCGCAGAATGCATCCCCCGCACCGACAGTACCGACGATATACCCATGCGGCAACCGTTTACTCGGTTCCTCGGCATAATTTCCGTCTCTGTCAAGTCCAAAGGCGCCTTCGCGGCAATGTATCACCGCCCACTTACCAACTCCCATTCCAAGCAGCTCGGAAAGTGCTTTTTTCATGTTCCCGATATTCAGTCCTCCGTCACTTTCCCTTATTTGTATCCCGCAGGTCCTTTCTGCCTCCGTCTCGTTTATGATCAGATAATCCACATATTTGAGAGCGGGAGTCACGATCCTCCGGAATCTGTCACCGCTTTCACTTACAACGTCAACGGACGTTTCAATTCCCCTGTCCTGCACCGCCTTCAGAAGTCTCGCCATACGTGTGCCGTATTCCGCATCGTATGAATCCAGTCTGTTCAGAAGAAGAATATATCCTATGTGAAACATACGGCAGTCAAGATTTTCGATATCGACATCGTCGATATCGAAATCGTCGCAGGCACCTCCGTACTGAAAAAAGGTGCGACAATTACTGCTCTCTTCAAAGAATACATCGGTAAAAGACGTCGTTCCTCTTCTGATTATTCCGTCGGTATCTATTCCGTGACTCTTCATGGCTTCGATGATAATATCTCCGTCGGTGTCGTTGCCGACGACACCGACGGCTTTCACATCTGCCGACGGATCAAGCGTTGCAAAGTCAATACCGGTATTGCAGACGCAACCGCCGGTACTCTCCTTTACGCCAAGTATCTTTGACAGCTCGCTCCGTGAGGGCAGAGCTTTGATCTTTTTGATGTGGTCTACTATCAGATTTCCGGCGAATACGATACCGTTCATTCTCACCGTTCTCCTTTGAATAGCCTCATGACCCTCATGACGTCCGCAGTCATTGCGTCGGTTGCTTTTGCGGCGATATCGTGATATAAGAGTCCCTGAGGTTGCCGTTTCACCGCTTCGTAAACTCCCACACCTCCCGCAAGAGCTTCATATGTATAGTAGTTTATCTTTCTTATCCCCGCCTTTACGGCATTTCTGTAATCGTCATCGCATAGTCCCGAGCCGCCGTGCATTACAAGCGGAAGTCCTCCGGTCGATTCTCTCACTTTCTTTACGACCTCAAACGAGAGCTTCGGCTTGGTTTTATATATACCGTGAACCGTTCCGAACGATATTGCCAACGCATCGACCCCCGTCTTCTCGGCAAATTCCGTTGCGTTTGACGGGTCGGTATAATAATCCTCCGGAGTATATTCCCTCATCTCCCCCTTGAGGTTATGAGGCATATTTCCGAGTTCTGCCTCAACGGTGATCCCCATATCATGTGCGACCGACGTTATAAACGCCGTCTCCCTCAGATTCTGTTCATACGGCTTTTCGGAAGCATCGTACATGACCGACGTAAAACCGAGACGCATGGCACGGATCACATACGAGAAATCCGAGCCGTGGTCAAGATGCACGCACACCGGCACCTTTGCGCTCTTTGCGAGTGCAAGCATTATCGGTGCGGCAAGCTCGAGCGGCATATATTCCTCATGGACCTGCGCGTGCTGAAGAATAAACGGAATGTTCAGCTCTTCCGCCGCCCTTATCGCCGCCCGTGCCGATTCGACCGTTGCGCAGTTGAAGCCGCCGACGGCATATCCTTTTTCAGATGCGTCTTTCAGCATCTCCTTCATGTTTACTAACATTTTTCCTCCGAAATTTATATTCTGTCCGTTTCATATCCGAGATATGTTACGAACGCTTCGTTTATTGAGTCTGCCCATGAGCCTTCCGAAAACGCAACATGATGTCTGTATCCGTTTTTTGCCATATATCCGAGCATACTCTGACAGTCCCCGTCATCCTTTTCAAACACTATACCGCAACCGAAAAACGCCTTTTCTATAGGATCATCGGTGATGCGCCCCTCGGTGACAAAAGCACACAGCTTTCCGTTTTCCGTTTTGAGACTTCCCACCGTTATGTGAGTCGGCTTTGCCCTGCCGACATATATTCCGACTCCCGAACCCTCTCCGTATGTCTTTCGGAACATCAGGTGCTCACTTACGCAACCTTTTTCGCAAAGCATTGATTGAGGTATTGCCGAGCAGTGAAAGAAAATACATTTATCTTTTGCGTCTTTGTAGTTGTTGTTTACATCAAAAAGTGCGACACATAAGTCCGAAGCGAGCGAAATCGCCCTCATCATCACGGCGTTATTCACATCAAGTTCGCACGCCGCCGCTATACCCGTATTGTTGAGAACCGACATTGCAAGGCAGGGCGCTATGCCGTATGTTATCTCAAGCTCGTCCCAGCAACGAACGGCTATTGCACTCAGACGGTATCTGGCGATCAGCTTGTCAACGGCAACTCCGAATCTTGCCATGTTCTCGAGCTTGCTCTCCGGATACCCTTCAAAATGAGCGTATTCCAGATATACTTTTTTCTTTTCTTCGATCTCGCCCGCATCGGCAGAGTCCATAAGCCTGAAAACAACGGACATATCTATTGTCTCTACGTTGACGGATCTGTTCTGCATCGCAATTTCGTCGCATCTTACGGTTTTGAATGCGGTCGTCCTTGCACCGATAGCCCCCAGATTGAAATCCTTCATTCCTTTCACAACGCGGCACACTCCGGCAAATTTACGGAGATCCTCCGCAAAATCCGCCGATGAAGGAGAAACGGTGAATTTTTCAGTCAGCGTATACTTAATGTTTGCCTGCCTCAACACGTTGCACATGGCGATCTTTCCGCACAGTGCATCCCTGCGATGAGAAAAATCCATGAGTCCTTCTTCGTCGGGGTATGCCTGTATAAGTATCGGCACTCCGGCATTTTTCAATGCGACGACCGCACCGTTTTCGTCCCCGAAGTTCGGCAGACTGACAATAATTCCGTCGAATTCTCCCCTGTGTGCTTCAAGAAAATCCGCAAAAATTTTCCCCTCTTCAATTGTTTCGACCGCGCCGTATCTTGTTGCGCTCTCCTCAAGCATAAGATATTCATGACCGTTTTCAGCAAGTACCTTTTTGTATTCTTCGATTGCACTCGCTATTAGTTCTCCGGGGAAAAAGCCCCTGTTACCGAACATCACCGCAAATTTCATTTTGTTTTCCTCTCCGTATTCCCGATTTTAAGCTATTTTGAGTATATATGTTCCGCACAATTCGCTTCCCAGATAAACCTTGACCGTTCCCGTAGTGCCCGAAACGGCTGTGTTTTTTGCTGACAAGACAAAATTTCTTTCGCTCACCCCGACACAGTCGACTTCTATCCTTACATCGTCGGAAGATGCAAAATTCGGATATACAATCGGTACGAGTATCTGCGAGCCTCCTGCCGTCAGCGTGATTTCTTCATCCGTTCCGATCGCGGTATGACCGTCCTTGCCCGTCAGCAGCACCTCGGTTTCATCGGATTTTTTACCGTTCATCACCGCACAGATGTTGTATGCGGCGTCAAATCCCAGCTCGTTGTATCCGAACTGACGGTAATGAACATCCGGATGGACCTGTGCTATATGCACCGGCAGTTCCTGCATGACTTTTATCGGATACGTTATTCCCTGCGGATATTTACTGCGGAAATAATTCTTTACATCGGCGGTTTCTATGAAATGATCCCCGAGATTTGTGGCAAGATACACGTTTTCAAATCTCTCGTCGTCAGATTCAGAAATGTAATACTGTGCAAGTCTCGGACCGTTCATTGCAATATCGTCATACGATGTGCCGTCGTATGCCCGAACCATCATAATTCCGCCGAAGTCAAGCTTCTTTTCCGTACCGTTAAAACTGTATTTAAGCTCTTCTTCCAATCCGGCATGAAAATTATTGTACGAGTAAATATACTGCTCGTTGGTAAGACCTCTGTCAGAGCATCCCTGAAGCCAGAAATATCCCATTTTGTTGAGTGTGTAATGTCCTGCTTTTATCTCACTGTCAAGCACATCCTGGCATTTCCGGAACAGCTCGACCGCCTGATAGAAGTTGTTCTCTTTTTTGTTTTCATTCGGTACCCAGGAGGTTATGCTCGATCCGCCCTCTGCCGCGTTTACTATCCAGACCTTTTCCCCGGTGAGTCTGTTCCACTCATATGCAATCGCCCCGTCGGTTCCGGTCTTGCCGTTACCCGACGTTGTCAGATTGCAGAGCGGATATACCAATGCTTCCCCGCGCAGGTTTTTATCGCTTGTGAGCGACTGCGCCACAAAAGTGTCTGAATTTGCAACGGAAAGTATCTCGGAAAAACCGACTCCGCCTATTCTCTCGCCCCACTCTGCCGTAACCCCGGGGGCATAGGTGCTGTACACCTGCCCCTCTTCGCACATGACGCATTGAGAACGTGAATCCGCAAGAGTACTCGGGTCGACCGTCGTGTATCCCTCGGCGTTGCTCTGCCCTATGAGTAAAAACAGGTTTATAACTGCCGGTTCCACCTTTACTTCAAGTGTTTCACCGTCGCCGAAGGTTATGGATGCTCTTCCGGTTCCGACGGCAACGACCTTCTTATTTTCGCCGTCCGAACACACCGAAAGCACCTTGTCGTCTCCGTTTTCGGTCCCCGCCTTATACGAGGTGACCTCAAGCGTCTCTATTTTTTCTATTTCTTTGTCAAATACATATCTGTCATCATAATAAAGCGTAAACATTTCTCTGTTTTC
>JBJDZF010000004.1:0-7871 GCA_051867855.1 Eubacteriales bacterium | reverse complement strand
GGGTCCCATTTTAAGTGAATTTCGGCGTGAAACAGATGAGCTTCAATACCGGATCAACTTATCTTTCACGCTAATCTCTCCTGTATAAAAAAGATATACACCCGTATTTTTCGCGGTGTATATCTTTTTTATACATTTTATGTTTTTTCAGACACGCTTTGTTATTTTTTGCTTTCTTATATCGGTGCCGGCAAAAACGATCGGCAGATATTCGCCGAACAGGCGGCTTGTAATTCTGTCCCAATACCTCTTTGCTATCTCTTCCTGATTAAGATTGGTACTGATTATCGTGGATTTTCTCTTGACGATGCGGGCATTTATGATATCGTAAATACACGAAACGGTGAACTGATTCGCAATTTCCGTTCCGAGGTCATCGATAATAAGCAGGTCTGCGCCGTAATATCTCGACGTATCCTCTACAACGCCGCCGAGGGCGCTGTTTCCGAATCTCTTTTGCTCGAAATCGCCTATCAATCCTCCCGCCGTCACGTACAGAACGTCAAAGCCACGGTCAATGACAACCTTCGCCGCCGAGGTGGAAAGATGCGTTTTTCCGAGTCCCGTTCCGCCCATAAAGAGAAAATTAGTGTATGTATCGCTCCCGAAATTTTCCGCAAACGATCTTACCTTATCGTACGCATACTTCATCGTGGCATAAAGATTCGGAGTAGTCCTGTAAAAATCAAGCGAGAAATTCTCAAACGACTGACTTTTCATAAGCGCGCCTATACCCGAGGATTCATACCCCGCCAAAACCAGCGCATGCCTCATGCAGTCGCACATTTTTGTGCCCACGTACCCGGTATCTCCGCACTTGTCGCACTCATAGTGCACATCGGTGTAATCCTCCGGATATCCGTACGCGCGCAAAAGCGCGCCGCGCTCGCCGACAAGCGCTTCATTCTCACGCCGAACTATCGCGAGGTTTGCCTGTGCTTTTTCTCCCTGTCCGAGCATTGCGTCCATTATCCGAAGCCCGGTGCACGACAGCTGTTTGTCCAGCTCCCGAAGCCCGGGTATTTTCTCATACAGTTCCCTGCGTCTCTCGTCGCTTGCTTCCTGTGCCTTCAGATACCTTTTTGAGTACTCCGCGCGGATTCGCACAAAGTCGCTTTTATTAAATCCCACTGCGTACCGCCTTTCCGAATATCTACACTCTGATCATTTTTCGTAGCTGCGCTTCAGAGCGGCCTCGAAAAAATCATCCGTGTCAAAACTCTTGCCGATTTCCGCCGCCTTTGCGTCCGCCTTTTTTTCAAGCGCCTGTCGCACCTTGTCGGCAGTGTCGAGTCCGTCGGCATACCAGCGCTCGAGTATACCGTTTGCGTATGCCGCCGACGGCTCATGCGTCCTGTCAACGGTTATGTCATACGCCATTCTGATCACGTCCATGTCATATTTCATGACCTCAGTCCATGACCTGATATATTTTTTCTCCTTTGTCGTCAAGTCACGTCCGCTCATTCCGAACATGGCGCGTATCTTACCCTCAAGCTCGCGTGAGCGCTCCATGGCGCACAGCTTCTCCTGCACGGCACAGGCATCGGTTATACCCTCGTCGTAAAAGGCAAGCGCCGCCTTTTCGACATACCGCAGAGATTTCCTGTCCTGCTTTGAGTAAAAGGAGAGGAGCATAAGCACACTCTCTTCGTCAAAACCGATGTAATCTATCATGCGCACTATGATCGCGACCTCATGCTGGTTGAAAACCTTGCCGTAAACGCGTGATGCCTCATCGATAAACTCGGAGGTTATCTTCCTTTTTTCCATCAGAGCGGCAAGCTCCTCGGTCGTATAGCTCGGCAGTGTGTCACCGCTCTCTGTTTTTCCGCTGCGGTGAGCGCTCCCGACAGCGCCGGCAGAAGAGGTCTTTTTATCCTCACTCTTGCCCCTGAGGGCCGAACCGACTATCCCCGCGCCGCGCCAATACTTTACCGATGCGTCAAGGACAGCGCGTTCTATCCCGAGCCCCGTACAAAGCGCTTCCGCGTCCGCAAAACCGTTCCGTGCTTCCTCCATAACGGCGGCAAGAAGCACGCGCATATCGTCCTCATCGGCGTTTTTTATACTCTCGAAAAAGCCGTCGGAAATCGTACCGTCCTTTATTCTTGTAACAATCTTATCGTTCTTTTTCATTTTCGGGATGCTTGTTCCTCTTCTTTTCTCGCAATTTCATAGCAAAGGGTCATCAGAGAGTCGCCTATATGAACATTCTCGACGATGATCCCCTTATCCTTGAAATCAAGCTCCTTACCGGTAAAGTTCCATATTCCCTTTATATTTGTGCGCGAGATGCGCTCCGCCGCATCCGCAGCAAACTCCTTGGGAAGCGTCAGTATAGCGATATCCACGGCAAACCTGTCGCACAGATTCTCGAGCACATCCATGGAGTATACGGGCACATCGCCGACATTTGTACCGATAACATCTCCGCGCACATCGAACATGGCAACCACATCAACTCCGCGCTTCTCGAACATCGGGCTCTTTACAAGCGCCGAGCCGAGGTTTCCGGCACCGATAACGACCGCTCTGAATCCGCATCCCACCCCGAGCAGCTCGCATATTTTCGTGTAAAGATAATTTACGTTATAGCCGTACCCCTGCTGTCCGAATCCGCCGAAGCAATTGAGATCCTGACGGATCTGGGATGCGGTCACGTTCATCATGCGTGAGAGCTCCGCGGAGCTGACGCGCGTCTTACCCATTCGGATTATTTCACGGAGGTATCTGAAATATCTGGGAAGTCGCTTTATAACCGCGGGTGAGACATCGGTCTTTGATGTGACCTTATACTCCGATCTCTCATCGTCCGCCGCTCTTTTGATTTCGTCGCGTCCGCTGTTTTCATCATTCATTTCAATGCACCTCACAAAATAATTCTTAATGTAAATTCCGTCGTGATTCTCGCCCGACTTCACATCTCGTCACATGCCGAGGCGTTGAGAAACGTATCCGCAAAGTTCCCGTCAAGATACTCAAAATATCCCGCCATGGCGACCATTGCGGCATTGTCTCCGCAAAGAGCGCGCGACGGCATGAAGAGCTCCGCTTTCCTGTCCGTACACATTTTCTCAAGTGCGGCACGTATATGTGAATTTGCCGCGACTCCGCCGGCAAGCACCAGCTTATCGGTACCGGTTTTGTCAAGAGCCGCCGACGCCTTTGCGACCACAGCCCTCACGACCGTATCGGTAAACGACGCCGCCACATCCGCTCTCGATATCTCCTCCCCCTTTTGGGTTGCGGAATTAATGTAATTAAGTGTTGCCGTCTTAAGTCCGCTGAAGGAAAAATCAAGCGTATCCCCCGCCAGCGCCGGCGACGGGAGTGATATTGCACGGGGATCGCCCTCACAGGCGAGCCTGTCCATGGCGGCACCACCCGGGTACGGGAGTCCTATCACTCTTCCTATTTTATCGAACGCCTCACCCGCCGCATCGTCTCTCGTCGAGCCTATCAGCGAAAAATCGGTATAATTTTTCACGCTGTAAAGCGATGTATGACCGCCGGATACCACAAGCGCCGTAAAGGGAGGCGTGAGAGCACCGTTGTCAAGATACGCCGCCGCGACATGGGCCTTAACATGGTTTACAGCGACAAGCGGTATGCCGCGCGCAAACGCCAGGGATTTTGCGAAATTCACACCGACGAGCAGTGCCCCTATAAGCCCGGGGAATGCCGTAACCGCGACCGCGCCGACATCGGAAAGCGTAATTCCCGCCTCCGAGAGCGCCTGCTCGGTTATTGACGTTATCGCTTCTATATGCGCCCGGCTGGCGATCTCCGGCACCACTCCGCCGTACAGGCGGTGAATGTCTATCTGCGAGGCGACGATGTTTGAGCGCACCTGCCGCACAAGAGACGCGCCGTCACTGCCGCCCCCAGCCTCCACAACTGCCGCCGAGGTCTCGTCGCACGAGCTTTCTATTCCAAGTATATACATCAGAAAATATTACGCCGAGGGCGTATCCTCCCGTTTCCATATCATTATTACGGCGTCCTCGCGCGGTGCCGAATAAAAATTTTTCCGTCTGCCGACCTCGCTGAATCCCTCTCCGGAATACAGCGCTCGGGCAGCGGAATTTGATTCTCTGACCTCAAGCGAACAGCTCGTGATGCCGCGCTCCCCGCAACACCCGAGCAGACGCCGGAGAATACGTTTTCCGAGTCCGATCCTCCTGTAATCGGGATGGACCGCGATGTTTGTTATCTGCGCTTCGTCGAGCACGGTCAGCATCCCGCCGTAAGCTACAGCACGTCCGCTTTCCGTGTCGCACACGGCAAATCCCGCACCGCCCTCGGAGCACAGAATTCGCAGACTCGTCTCCGACCACGGCAGGGAAAAACATAGTCTTTCAAGCTCCGCGATTTCTCCGAGCATATCCTCGCAGATTGCTTTCGTTTCGAAAAGATCCGCCATTTCCGCCGTTCAACCTTCCGTAATTCCGTTGAATTCGCGCACGTATGAATCCAGCCAATCTCCCGCAGGGACAAATTTCCCCTCGTAGCGGTTGCGGAAGAATTTTCTGCCGTAGTTGATCTGCTCTCCGTCCTCTCCGGTCACTATATAATCCTCCGCGTATTCGAGATATGTTACGGTATAGCAAAGTCCGAGCGACGTATCGCAGAATTTTATCTTCCAATTTATTGTGGGCGTATCGGGCAGATACGTCAGTGAAATTCCGCTTACATAGCTTCCCTTCAATCCCGCTATCATATTTTCATCGGTAACGTCCGCAAGCTTCAGAACCTCCGACGTTTCCCAATAGATCCCGACGGAGGAAATATCCATTTCGGACAGCGTCGGAAGCTTTGTGTTTTCCGAGTAAAAAACCGTCCCCGATTCCTCACAGAGCCACTCGAGCGGGTCAAGTCCGACTATCGTGTAAAATGAGACTCCCTTCCCGCTTCCGTAAAGCTCGTCACCTCGCTCATACGCCTCGTAGCACGCAGGTGCGTCCTTGTATGAGACCGATGTCTTTTTGTCGCGGTATATCCCGTTGTCACCCGATTCAAATTTTCCCCTTTTCGAACAGCCTGCAAGCACTGTCGTAAACACAAGCAGAACGGAAAGAGCAACGACAAGTTTCCGTGTGATTTTCATCTTTAAAGAGCACCCCTTGGCACGGTATCAGTAACCGAATTCTCCGGTAAGCGAGTCGTCGTTTTCGATCCACGAGGAAACATCGATTATACGATATTCATCGCTCGTATCCCTGACGATAACGCGTGCAATGCCGGCGTTTATGATAAGCCGCTTGCACATCATGCAGCTTGACGTCCCCGACATCAGCGACCTGTCTTTCGGAGAAACGCACACCATATAGAGGTCCGCCCCCAGCATTCTCTCCCGCGCCGCGGCGATTATTGCGTTTGCCTCGGCATGGACCGATCGGCACATCTCATATCTCTCCCCGCTCGGGATCCCCAGTTTTTCCCTCATACAGCTGCCGATGTCACTGCAATTCTTTCTCCCACGCGGTGCACCGTTGTATCCTGTCGATACTATAACGTCGTCTTTTACGATTATTGCCCCGTACATCCGACGCAAACAAGTACTGCGCTCCGCAACGGTCTGGGCAATGTCAAGATAATAATTATGCTTTGACACCCTGTCCATACATCAACACCTCTGAATTTATGTACAAATACATATTTTATTATACAACTCTTGCACGGATAAATCAAGTACCAAAATACAAAAACACACCGGACTGATTTGCGGGGCAACCCTTCTTCAAAAAGGCTCCCCCCGCAAAAGTGCACATTCAATAGAGAATATTATTTTGTGTATTGTGCTTTAAAACGAAAAATAAGCTCTCGGATATATCTCCCGAAAGCTTTTTCCTGCACATAGGGAGTAATCATCCTTAATTATTGAATTTCTATATACTTGCTGTAAACCACGTAATGATGATGCAATTTTTCTCGAACTACATCAGTATCGTCTGGTGAAATTTCAAAAAATCGATATTGTTCCCTTTCTTCGTCATAATGCGAATAGCCGTTTTGGATTAGAAGTTGAATCGTTACGCCATTATCTAATGTAATTATAACGTCAAACAATGGATCCACATCAACCGAAAGAACTTTACCGCCTTCTATTTCCATTTTGTATTTGCTGAGATTGTAATATTCGTCATTATTCTCTTCATGCTCCCCATCCCACGATTGGTAGTCGAGTGTTGTTAAGAGAATGTCTCCATTTTTAATGATGCGCGTTAGACACTGTCCGTGAATCGCATAACTCATTTCATTATTCTCAAAGCCAAACATCAGCATTTCGCAGGCGCATCCGATGAAATTTAAGCGTAAACCTACTATTTTTGCAATCAAGTTTTTTAATTCACAAGCGTTCATATTTTAACCTTTAAATCAATATTTATCGGAAACCATTATATCACAAATCTGGAATGTTATACTACAAGTAGAGTCGACAAACACCCATTTATTTCCCGACGCAGAATTTTGAGAATATTTCGCTGACAATATCCTCGGATATCTCCCTGCCGTCAATTTCCCCGAGGCGGGACATTGCTTCTTCGATATCGATACAGCACAAATCGAGCGGAAGCCCGCCCTCAAGTGCGCCGCGCGCGGTGCGCAGGCTCTGCGCCGCATTCAAAAGCGCCGCATATTGGCGCCCGTCTGCGACCACGGCATCGTCATACAGGTTTATCTCACCGTCAAAATACATATCTTTTATTATGCTCTCGAGCTTGTCAAAGCCCTCACCCGTGAGAGCAGAGAGCGAAACGGTACGTGTAAAAACATCGCTGCTGTCGGAGTGAGTCGGGTATATGTCCGACTTATTGTAAATTCCAATAACCTTTTTTCCGCCGTCTGTGAGCTTTCGGTAAAACGACTTGTCCTCCGCGCTCATCTCACACGACGGATCAAGCACAGCAAGGATCAGCTCCGCGCTCTCAATTTCACAGAGTGCCCTGTCGATGCCGATTTTTTCAACCACATCTTCCGTGTCGCGTATTCCAGCCGTGTCCCCGAGCCGCAGAGTCACCCCGCCGAATGACGTACTCTCGTGCAGTACGTCACGGGTCGTTCCCGCAATATCGGTTACTATCGCGGCGTCCCTGCCGACAATTCTGTTATAAACCGAGCTTTTTCCCACATTTGCATGACCGCATACAACCGTCCGTACACCCTCTGACACGGCTCTGCCGACCTTGTATGTTCCCGCAAGAGACTCGACACGCGAAATCACTTCTTCGACAACGACCGATATATCCTCTCTGCTCATATCCGCAAGCTCCTCGTCGGGGAAGTCAATTCTCGCATAAATACTTGCAAGTGCAAAACGGAGCTTTTCATACAACATTGAAATACTCTCCGAGAATACGCCGCGCATACCCGAGCGTGAGAGCAAAAGTTGGTTTTCATTTTCCGCTTCGAGGAGATTGCCGAGCGCCTGCGCCTGTGTCAGCTTCAGCTTTCCGTTAATAAAGGCGCGCCTTGTAAACTCTCCCGCCTCTGCCATACGTGCTCCTGCTTCAAGAGCGCTCATAAGCACGCATTGTGTAATAAGGACTCCGCCGTGACAGCATATTTCCACCGTATCTTCTCCCGTAAAGGAGTGCGGTGCCCTCATCACGACAGCCATTCCGTCGTCAATACATATCTCCCTGCCGTCCTGCGCGGCTCGCATGATATTTCCGTAAACAGACCTTCCGTGCCCGACATCACTCAATGCTTTTCCGGAACGCGGTCTGAATACGCGCTCGGCAACTGCAACGGCGCGCTCACCCGATATGCGTATCATGGCAATACCGCCCTTACCGCGCGGTGTAGCCACCGCAGCTATCGTGTCATTTATCCTCATTTTAATCTCCATGCCGCCGCAGGCGGCT
>JBJDZF010000003.1:0-7877 GCA_051867855.1 Eubacteriales bacterium | reverse complement strand
GATATAATGAAAGATGCTAAATTAGATGGTGCTAATAAAATAATATTAAGTAACCCAGAATGGTTAAAGGCTTTAAATGATATATATAAGGAAGAAAATTTACAACTTATTAAAGATTATATCGAAATTAATAATATAGCTGGAATTGCAGGGTGCTTAGGTGAGGATTTTCAAAAGGCTCAAGAAGAATTTTCAAAACAATATTTAGGCACAAGTGGAGATATACCTAAAGAAGAAAAAGCAATAAAAGCGGTAAATTCATTATTATCAGAACCTTTTGGTAAAATATATATATTTTACGTCACCGTATATATGCAGTTTCAATGAAAGATTCCGCGTAGACGGAACTCCGATCGACGACGGGACTCTTGCTGAAATATGCGAAACAGTCAAGTCAGTAGCGGATACGATGAGCGAGCCTCCGGTTGAATTTGAAATTATATGCGCAATAGGCTTTGAATATTTCAAGCGCGAGAAGTGCGACATAGTCGTTCTTGAGGCGGGACTTGGCGGAAGATTTGACGCAACGAATATAATTAAAGCGCCTCTGCTCTCCGTGATCACAGGCGTGGCGCTCGATCATATGGCGATACTCGGCGACACCATGGAAAAGATCGCCTCGGAAAAGGCGGGGATAATCAAGCACGGTGTTCCAGTGCTGTACGGTGGTACGGACGCCTGCGCCGCGTCGGTAATAAGAGAGCGCGCGGGACTGGTAGGTGTCGATTATTTTTCGGCAGACCGTGACGCGCTGTCAATTTTACGCGCAACGCTTGACGGAACCGATTTTTCATACCGCGAGCGTCGGAATCTGAATATAAAGCTTTTGGGAGCATATCAGCCGGAAAACTCATCTACGGTGCTTGATGCGGTGGATATTTTACGTATACGCGGAACGGATATCCCCGAGTCGGCGATAGTGGAAGGTCTTGCATCGGCAAGCTGGCACGCAAGATTTGAGCTTCTCTCGAGCGATCCCGTCATGATTTTTGACGGCGCTCATAACGAACAGGGGATATATGCCGCGCTTGAGAGCATACGTATGTACTTCGGAAACCAAAAGGTGCTGATTCTCACCGGGGTAATGAGGGACAAGAATTACAGCCGCATGGCAGAGCTTCTTTCCGAGGTGGCGGAAAAGGTGTATACGGTGACTCCGGATAATCCGCGTGCGCTCGACGCGCGGGAGTACGCCGAGGTATTCCGTCGATGTGGTGCAAAAGCCGATGCGTTTTTGAATGTTGCCGAGGCGTTATCATGTGCGCGCAATGACGCGCAAGCGGGCGCTTTGCCGCTTGTCTGCCTCGGCTCTCTGTATATGTATCACGATATAATCTCGAATATATAGTTTTTTAACAACACCGGAATAAATTCGGGGCTGTCCGTGCCGCAAGGCGAAACGGACAGCCCCGTTAAAATACGCAATCGATTTATAAGGTCATTCAGCCTTCACATTCGGAAAAAGCGGCCTCGTCACATATAAGTGTGACGTTGGGGTGCAGGCAGAGGAGAGATGCCGGGCAGTCTGTGGTGATATTGCCCTTGAGCATCCTTCTTACAGGCTCCGCCTTTGATTCGCCGGAGGCGAGAATGATTATTTTTTTCGCGGAAAACACGCTCTTTATTCCCATGGTCAGCGCGTGCTTCGGCACCTCGTCCACAGAATCGAAGAACCTCGAATTGGCATCGATGGTGCTCTCTGTAAGAGGTGTCAGGTGTGTCATCGCCACAAGACCATCGGCGGGCTCGTTAAAGCCTATGTGACCGTTTCTTCCGATGCCGAGCACCTGCAGGTCGATTCCTCCGAGCTCTTCAATCATTTTTTCATACTCGGCGCAGAATTCGTCCGTATTCTTCGCAGTTCCGTCCGGGACATGGGTGTTTTCTTTTTTGATATTCACCTTGTCAAAAAGGTTGGTGTTCATGAAATATCTGTAGCTCTGAGGATTGTCGGGAGATATCGGATAATACTCATCGAGGTTTACGGTTCTCACCGAGGAAAAGTCGCACGTTCCTTTTTCGTACTTTTTAACAAGCTCACGGTATGTGCCGACAGGTGTATCTCCTGTTGCAAGTCCGAGAACACAGTCAGGGTGTATATTTATTTCTCCCGCCAGAATATCGGCGGCGACTGCTGACATTTCGTCATAATTTTTCTTAACAACAACTTTCATTTATCGATTTCCTTTCTCGTTGCGATATATCCATTACCGACGGCAACATATCTCCCGATTATTTTATCACAATAACCTCATCTTGTCTTTGTCAAATCAGACATTATTTTTATACAAAAGTTAAGTTTTCGGGTGATGGGTTGACATACGGGCTTTATGGTGTATAATTAAGGTAAGAAAAACAATGAGGTATATGCATGAACTACGTACCCACAAAACTTAAGCGCTCTCTTGTGATAGACGGCGTGGTCTCGATACACTATCACGAATACACCGTGAGTTTTTCATATCCGGGTGAAAAGCATGATTTTTGGGAGCTTATATACTGCGATAAGGGTGAGCTTACGATCCGTGCCGACGAAAGCGAATATCGGATGCGGTCGGGGCAGGCGTTTCTTCATACTCCGTTTCAGTACCACAATGTAAAACCTGCCAACAGCCGCTCGGCAAGCTCCGTGATAATCAGCTTTACCTCCGACTCGGATGTGCTCCGCATGACTGCAGGCAGCGTTATCGACACCGACCTGTATACGAAGCAGGCGATATTTTCCGTATTGCGGGAATCAGGAGGCTGTTTTTCAAATCCGCCGGGAAATCTTTATGATGAAAGGCTAATAAGGAAGGATACTCCCGATTGCTTTGCGGGTGAGCAGGTAATACAGGACTATATCGAGCTTCTCATGATACATCTTATAAGAAAACAGAGCGGGCACGACGATTTTCCGCGTCTGCCGATGGATGGCGGAAAAAACGATTTTTTCAACAGTATCTCATCGTATCTTGAGGATAATATATCGGAAAAACTGACTGTATCGGGTATTGCGGAAGAATTCTCGATAAGCCCGTCGACGCTCAAGAAGCTTTTTCGTGAGAACAGCGGCATCGGCACTATGGAATACGTGATGAAGCTTCGAATACAGCGGGCTAAGGAGATGCTGCGGGACGGCAAATACTCATGTACGGAGATAGCCGCAAAATGCGGTTTCTGCTCGATACACCATTTTTCGAAGTCCTTCAGAAGTCACACGGGTATGTCACCCACCGAGTATGTTGCGTCAGTGAAGGCAATGCTTGAAAATCCGCATAAGTCCGACGAAGTTTAAAAATACGGGCTTTTTTGCAACAGGTGCTCCAAATTTTTTTACGAGGCATTGTACAATTACACATTATGTGATAAAATGTTAGCAGTTATTTCCGTACCTGAAATCCGAAATTCGGAAAACGGAATATAAGGATACGGCAGACGAAAGGAGAATTGACACATGAAAAATAATAAGAAATTCAGCAAAATCATATGGGGCGCCATTCTTGTGGGCGTGGGGGTCGTATTGGCACTCAATGCTTTTGGCGTTACCGACATCGACATATTTTTTGACGGATGGTGGACATTATTTATCATCGTTCCGTGCGCAGTCGCTCTTGTCTGTGAAAGAAACGGAAAAACGGGGAGCTTTATCGGGCTTATTGCCGGGATTTTTCTGTTGCTTGCCTGCCGCAACGTGATTGGCTTTGACCTGTTGTGGAAGCTCTTGATTCCCGCAATTGTTATTATTATCGGAATAAAGTTGATCTTCGGCGGCGTGTTCCGCAGTAAACACAAATACCATGATAAATTTGATATTCCGTTAAGCGACGGAGAGAATACGGAAAACCGAACGGCAACCTTTTCGGCGGCAGAGATAGATTTTACGGGACGTGAGTTTTGCTCGGCGGAGCTTAACGCCGTGTTCGGAAGCGTCAAATGCGATATACGCAGTGCCGTGATAAACAAGGATTGCACAATAAACGCCACCGCAGTTTTCGGAGGCATAGATATCATGGTTCCCGAGAACATCAATGTAAGAGTAAATTCCAATTCTGTTTTCGGCGGCGTGTCCGATAAAAAACACAAAAATTCCGACAGTAATCAGTACACTTTATATGTTAACGCAAACTGTATGTTCGGAGGAGTTGATATAAAATGACTACCGCACAAAAAATTATTATAATCTGCGCGATCGTTCTTGCTGTTCTCCTCGTTGTCGGAATTATTTTCGGTGCAGTCGGATTTCTTGTTTCACTCGGTATTGTAAGGGGAACGGATGACTCCGAAGCGGAAACAAGCACTTATTCGGTAAACGGCACTGTCGAACGTCTCGATATCGAAGTGGGAGCGGCGGACCTTGAAATAGTAACCGGCGACACCTTCAGCGTTGAAAGCAATTCCGAGGATATCACGGTCAAGGAAAGCAACAGAACGCTTAAAATATCGCAGACAAAAAGATGGCGTCCTTACAACACGGGATGCAAAATTACTGTTTGTATTCCCGAGGGAACGGTATTTGAAAAGGCTGATATTGAACTCGGAGCGGGCAAGGTCACTGTGAGTTCTCTCGCGGCAAAGGCCCTTTCTCTCGATCTTGGCGCGGGAAATGTGGAAATAGACAGCCTGAGCGCAACCGAACGCGCCGATATTGACGGCGGAGCAGGGGGGCTTGTTATCCGCGGCGGAGAGCTTCATAATCTGAATCTTGACGTAGGCGTCGGCAACATAGAGCTGACGGGGCGTCTTTGCGGCAACTGTGAGATCGACGGCGGAGTCGGCAACATCGACATTGCATTGCAGGGAAATAGGGATGACTACAAAATCGATATAGACAAGGGCTTGGGCAACGTTACTTTTGACGGCGAAAAAGCCGGAGACGGAGATATCTTCGGTTCAGGTGAGAATACCGTGAGGGCTGATAACGGAGTAGGTAACATGAATATAAGATTCGTCGGATAAAGGGATAAGTGCCGCATCCGCGTCTGAAATGACTATCTCTCGTTCTGAAGATTCACGTATATGCAGTTTTAAGAACAATTTTTCATAAGCGCATCCGTTATATCGGGTGCGCTTACGTGTAAATTACGACCATTCCCCGGGAAATAAATCCCGACTGTTCGTACCGCGCTCAAAGGGCATTATTTCATATAATGAAAAAACTTTCCGATATCCGTAACCTTTGAAAGATAATTTTTGTGTATTTGGGTGAAAGGCCTTTTAGTTTGTTTCGGAGGTAAGACCATGGAGGACAAAAGAATTGTAGAGCTGTACTGGGAACGCGCTGAATCCGCCGTTTCCGAGACCCAGAAGAAATACGGCAGATACTGCCACTATATCGCCTATAATATACTGTCCTCCGATCTTGACGCCGAGGAATGTGTAAACGACACGTATGTCGGTGCGTGGAATTCCATGCCGCCGCACAGGCCGGAGCGTTTGCAGACATTTCTCGGAAAGCTGACGCGCAATATTGCGCTGAACCGTTACATACGCGACCATGCGCAGAAGAGGTCGGCAAATACGGAATTTATTCTTGATGAGCTTGCCGAGGTTATTCCCGATCCGCAAAGCGAAGCGGACCCGTCCGACGAGGCGGTATTAAAAGACGCCGTGAACGGATTTATGGAGACGCTTCCGGAGAAGACGAGAATAATTTTCGTGCGCAGATACTGGTATCTGAGCACGATAAAGAACATAGCATCGGATTGCGGTGTCTCGGAGAGCAACGTCAAGGTCATTCTGCTCCGAACGCGGAACAAATTCAGAGAGTATCTGGAAAGGGAGGGGATAATCATATGAAAAAAGAAAAAATGCTCAGATCAATGGAGCTGTTGGACGATAAATATGTAGAAGAAGCAGCTCCGCATAAAAAAAAGTCGAAGAAAAGATTTATTAAATTCGGAGTACTCGCCGCGTGCCTCGCGCTGCTTACGTCGCTCGGTCTGTGGCTGTTCATTCCGTTTTCAACCGAGCCGCCCGATGTGTCTGAATATTCGGACAGCCAATATTATCAGATAATCAATAAGCTCAACGCCATAACATACAGTAGATCGAGATATAAGAACAATTTTGAAAAAATATTTTCCGGTGTTGCCAAAAAAGATGCAATGAATGAATCGGTAGATATTGACATGAACACCGGCATGAGCCCATCTTTAGCCGACACCGGTACGGGAAACGCCGGTTCTGAATCGGGTAATTACAAAGAGGTAACTGACAATCAGGTTGCGGGAGTAATTGAAGCCGACCTTATCAAGCGCAGCGACAGATATATTTATTACCTTAACAATATCGCCGGTGAATTGCTTGTTTATTCCATAGACGGCGAGAATTCCGAAAAGGTCGGGTCATATAACTTAAAAGCCGGAAAGTCGAAAACTTATATAAACGGTGAAATGGAATTTTATCTGTCAAAGGATTGTAAGACCGTAACCGTCATTGCTCAGTATTATGATGGCAATACCGATTGCGTAAGTCTTATATCCCTTGACGTATCGGATGTGACAAATATTAAGGAAAAGAACAGAGTAAGCTTCAGCGGTTTTTATAATTCCTCGCGTATGGTAAACGGTTATATTCTCCTTATAAACAATTTTTATGTTCGTTATAATCCCGATTTTTCAGATGAAACGCAATTTATTCCGCAGATAGATACCGGGGACGGCATGAAGAGCATTCCGGCAGATTCCATTATCTGTCCCGATGAGTTGAACAGCACCGGCTACACGGTCGTCTGCAAGCTCGACGAAAATACTCTCGAGCTTCAAGGTACATCGGCGTTTCTTTCATATTCAAGCGAGGTATATGTATCGACTGACAGCATATACGCCACAAGAGGATATACAGTCGAGAGTAAGGACGGAAATATTGTGATTCAGACCTCAGTGACCGACATTTCCCGCCTTATCTACACGGGAGATGCTTTTGAGGACAAGGGCTCGGTTACCGTGGACGGTTATGTCAATGACCAATACAGCCTTGACGAATATAACGGAGTTTTGCGCGTGGTTACAACAGAAAATGTTTGGAAGTATAAAGAAAGCTACGGCAATTACGGCGCCGGGAGGGTTGTGTCCGTATCAGACAGCGGTTCATACCAGAATGCAAGCATATTCCTCATAGACGCGGATTCAATGGAGGTTTTGTCGGGAGTGAGAAATTTTGCGCCCGACGGAGAATCGGTGCGATCCGTCCGTTTTGACAGGGACAGCGCCTATGTCTGTACTTCCATACAGCTCCGTGATCCCGTGTTCTTCTTTGACCTCTCCGATACGGATAATATAACCTACAAGGAGACAGGAACGATCGAGGGCTTTTCCACGTCGCTTGTCAATCTCGGCGACGGATATCTGCTCGGCATCGGTGTAGGCTCATCGAGCGGTACGCTCAAGGTTGAAATATACACCGAATACGGGGACAAGGTCGTGTCGGTATGCAAATACGAAATAGATAACTGCTATTTTGCGTCCGATTATAAGTCCTATTATATCGACCGCGAAAATAAGCTTGTGGGTATCGGCTACTACTTGTACGGGTACAATTATTCATCTTCCGGCAAAACGCAATATTACGAAACCGAAAGATATGTACTTTTGCATTTCGACGGAAATAAGCTGACCGCCGTGACAGACTCGCCTCTTGCGGGCGAGCCGACAAATAAACGCGGCGTCCTCGTTGACTCGTATTTCTATATGTTCGGAAACAGCGATTTCAAGGTTGAGAAAATTACATTGAATTGATTTTTGCGGTGACAGACGGTCACAGTTTTTTGCGGGGGAAACTTTTTGGTGAAAAGGTTTCCCCCGCACCCCTTTCAAAAGCTCTCAAGCCTGTTATAACTTACCCAAGTCCGAAGTTCTTGAAAGAGGGGCGCGGGGAGGAAAGCTTCTTTTAAGAAG
>JBJDZF010000002.1:0-1827 GCA_051867855.1 Eubacteriales bacterium | reverse complement strand
CCGATCTGTGAGGAAGAATGGCGGAAACGCTTCACAGAGAGTTTGTGTATCTTTGGTATTATTTTAAAGTGCAGCTTGGACGATCATGTAAAATATATTGTGTAAACTCCGAAAAAGTGATATAATAAAATCAAGGAGTTGAGGATATGAAAAAGCCAAGAATAAATCCGGAAGGGCACGAATTGCTTCGGCAGGTAATGGAACAATATCAGCCGAAAACGATAAATGATATCCAGGAAATGCTGAAGGATCTGTTCGCTGATACGATAGAGGATATGCTGAAAGCAGAGCTTGATACCGAGCTCGGATATGCGAAAAACAGCCAAAACCCCAAACAGACCGAAAACAGGCGCAATGGCAGTTACCCGAAAAAAGTAACCTCCACCATGGGTGAAATCGAGCTTGATATACCCCGTGACCGGATGGGAGAATACAAGCCTGAACTGATCCCCAAAGGCACGCATGATGTCAGCGCGCTCGAAGAAAAGGTTCTGTCGCTCTATGCCAAAGGTACGAGCGATCGGGACATATCGGACGTCATAAACGAAATTTACGGCTTTGAGATCAGCCATGAGACGATCTCGAATATTGTAGACCGTGTTCAGCCCCGCGTCATAGAGTGGCAGAACAGACGGCTTGATAAGGTGTATCCGTTCGTCTATATGGACGCTCTGATGGTCAATATAAAATCGGACAAAAAAGCAGGAAAACACGCGGTTTACAGCATGATAGGCGTTAATTGTGACGGCAGAAAGGACTGTTTCGGCTTCTGGATCGGTGAAGATGAGGGTACATATAAGTGGCTCAGTATCTTCGATGAGTTGAAATCACGCGGAGTTGAACGGCTTGGATTTGTCTGTATCGACGGACTTTCCGGACTTGAAGAAGCGATCACAAGTACCTTCCCGACTGCGATCGTCTGCCGCTGCATGGTGCATCTGGTGCGGAACAGCACGAAATACGTACCCACGAAGCACAGGAAGGAGTTCTGTGCCGATCTCAGAGCTATCTACGGCGCTGTCAGCATCGGAGAGGCTGAGAATGCCCTTGCGGTTCTGAACGAGAAATGGTCGAAACAGTATCCGTCCGCCGTTAAGGTCTGGAACGATAACTTTGTCTACGTGCAGAGGCTGTTCGATTATCCTGCCGAGATACGGAAGATGATTTACACGACCAATGCAATCGAGAGCTTCAATTCGGCGCTCCGAAAAGTGACTGACCGGAAGGCCGCCTTCCCGAACGAAACCGCGGTTATGAAGATTCTCTATCTTCGCACGCTCGATGTTGTCAAAAAATGGACTATGCCTTATCCAAACTGGAGTGTTATCCGTGGTAAGCTCGATTTGCTCTGGGGTGCAGGCTGGGATTTGTAAATTCTTTCGGAATGTTTACACAATTGGGTTGACATGATCTCAAGGAGTATGTTTGAACCGGCTAATATAAATTTTGATAACGCCATCATTGGATTCGGCTTGTATTGATATTTCCATGTAAAATCCATACATGCGACATCATATACCGCATACATCAACCGGTTACTTTTCATGATCGCTTTTGTATCTGATATCAGTTCTATCTGAACAACATCCGGGATATCTTTTATAAATGCAATCCTGTTATTTTCCTTGTCCAGAATTTCAATTTTTCTGCCTTCATATGATATAAATTTATATTGCGATCCTGCATTATAATCTATCATATCTGTTTTTGACTTGTATACTTGTTGCTTTTGAACCATTTTATTCTCCTTGTAACCATGCAGCTATTCCTGTAGTATCGTATAATATTATTTCGTCTTGTAATGATATTAAAACGGCTTCAACTGCT
>JBJDZF010000001.1:0-1852 GCA_051867855.1 Eubacteriales bacterium | reverse complement strand
TACGGTGAAATTCGAGATACAGTTCACCTACCCATCGCGGCGTTCTTGAAGTTCGCTTGCAAGTAGCGTCAAATTCGCCTTTGACCTTTTCAAGATAAGAAATAAGTGTATCCGTCTCGGTCACTGGAAGCGAGGGAATTCCCCTCGCCGTTCTTCTCTGAATTTCAAGCATTTCCTTGGTAGGACCACCGCCTCCGTCTCCGAAACCGAAGGTCATAAATACACGATTGGTATATTCCTTCTGCTGAAATCTGTCCCAGGTACCCTTGACGTAGCTTGCGTTTATCTTGCTGTTATAGGTAGTTCTGTTCTTTCCACCCTTACCCGGTATTCATACGAAATCCTGTGCAGTCATAAAAGAGGTGAATATCTTCGTCCCGTCGATCCCCTCCCAATAGAACATATCCATGGGCATGGTATTGGTATCGTTCCAGCTTATCTTTGATGTGACGAAATAATCCACTCCACTCTTTTTGAGTATCTGCGGAAGTGCCGCGCTGTAGCCGAACACATCGGGGAGAAACAACACCTTGCTTTCAATTCCGAACTCCTCGCGGAAAAACCTCTTTCCGAATATAAGTTGACGGACGAGGCTCTCTCCGCTCGTAAGGTTGCAGTCTGGCTCAAGATACATCGCTCCCTCAGGTTCCCAACGCCCTTCAAAAACAAGCTGTTTCAATTCCTCATACTTCTCGGGTGCTTCCTCTTTGAGATATTCGTAAAGATTAGGCTGTGAGAGCATAAATCTAAACTCCGGGTACCTGTCCATAAGGGTTTTTGCGGTAGCGAAGCTGCGTTGAATCTTTTCTCTCGTCTGCGCTCTTGTCCATTCCCATTCAACGTCGATGTGGGTGTGACCGATACAATGCACTACGGGCTTACCCTGTGTCGTACAAAGCTTGCCGTAAAACTCCTTTTCCATAAAGTCGATAGCGGTCTTTACGGAATTATTGAAACTGCCGCTACGAGGGGCACGGAAATCTACAAGTCGAACGGCATCCACGAGAACGGACATCATTCGGGCGTAATCCTCCGAATTCTCATCAAGCATCTGACAGGCGTCATACGGTACTTTAATATCGTAATAAAGATGTTCTATATCCTTATTTACAGCATATACCGACATCTTGCACTGCACTGCTCCACCGTGATACGTACCCATGTGGAAATAGTTATGTGCTGTATAGTCGGTGTCGGCTTCCAGGTATGCATCGGTATGGTTGGTATCAAGTCCCTGTTCCATCTTGCCGTTGAGATAGAGCAAACCTTGGGGATTAGTTGCATCCCACATGCCTTCCCTTCCCGTCTCGGTGCGGAGAATAAGATATTCGTTCTCCGAAACGGCAGGCGTGTGAAAAGACGCTCGTAGCCAAAAATGAGCGTCGTCTCCCGTCAGCGGAACGTTCACGTCATATGCTCTCCAGCCGGCGCTCGGTGGCTCGTTGACTGTCTTGTAGCCTGTGTCGCATATCTCAACACCGGATATTTCAAATATTCTGATGTCAAGCAATGCCGATGCTGTATTTAAAAATGATAATACGCATTTGTTTAAGTTCATGACATACCCTTTTTAATACCTGTTGCCTCATTACCTTCCGCCTAATCTAAAACATCTGTATCACAAAGGTTAGAGTGATACATGAGGATATTATTCCGATTATTTTACGGGAGTCTGCTGTGGTCGGTCATTGTCTGCGGGACCTATGTAATCAACATCCGAAAGCAACGCGAAGTATTTTGTAATTCTGTTATCCCTTTGATACTGATATTGTTATTTGATCCTGTTTGCCGTACAAATGAATTATTTTTTCATCGTTTATGGTGACAGTATTTTCGGGCGTAATATAACTGC